>DBFVHV010000318.1:0-6165 GCA_048524165.1 Streptococcus sp. | reverse complement strand
TGTGGCAACTTCAGAAGCAGTTGAATCTTCAGTTCCACATTCAGAGGTTGCAACTACACCAGTTACAGAGACACAACCAAGCAACACAACTCCATCAGTAGTCGAAGAAAAGGCGTCTAGCACAGTAGTGACATCTTCATCAGATGCAACAACACCTTCATCAACAGTTGCTGCGGTTTCTGCTCCAGCTCATACATCAGAGGCTGCAGTAGAAGCACCAACTTCAACAGCAAGCTCAGAAACAGCTGATACACACACTGAAGTGGCCCTTAAACCTACTGAAAACAGTGCTGCTAATGCAAACCTTAGCAAACTTAACGGTCGTATCAAGTCTATTGTTGAAGATAATATGACCTCAGATCAAATCGTTGCCTTGACTGAGGAAGAAATTAAAGCACTTAATAAAGTTGACTTTAGCGATGATGCTATCAAGGGTACAGGTACTAGCTTGACTTACCGTAACTTGAAAGATATTGTTGCTAGCTTATTGAAGCAGGACAGCAAATTGGCAGTTCCTTACTTTAAAGCAGACACAATCATCAATATGCCTGCCTTCAACACTGTTGATGCCCAAACGATGGAAAAAGAAGAAATCGACGTTTGGGATTCTTGGCCAGTCCAAGATGCTGAGTCAGGTGTAGTTAGCAACTGGAATGGTTACCAGTTGGTTATTTCAATGGCCGGTGCACCAAATAAAAATTCAAACCACATTTACTTGCTCTATAGTAAATACGGGGACAATGACTTTACTCATTGGAAAAATGCGGGTCCAATCTTTGGTTACAATGCCCTTGAAGATGACCAACAATGGTCAGGTTCAGCGACTGTTAACTCTGATGGTAGTATCCAACTTTATTACACTAAGAATGATACAAGTGGTGGTAAATTAAACTGGCAACAATTGGCTAGTGCTACCCTTAACTTGGCTGTTGAAAACGACGAAGTTGTTATCAAGTCAGTTGAAAATGATCACATTCTCTTTGGTGGAGATAACTATCACTATCAAAGCTATCCTAAATTCATGAGTACTTTCGATGATGACCATAACCATGATGGTAATCCAGACCGTACGGATAACTACTGTCTTCGTGACCCACACATCATTGAAGATAACGGTAGCCGCTACCTTATTTTCGAATCAAATACAGGTGACGAAAACTACCAAGGCGAAAAACAAATCTACAACTGGTCAAACTATGGAGGAGATGACGCCTTTAACCTTAAGTCATTCCTCAATATTGTCAATAATAAACACCTTTATAACCTTGCTTCATGGGCAAATGGTTCTATTGGTATCTTGAAACTTGACGACAATGAGAAAAATCCATCTGTAGCTGAACTTTACACACCACTTGTTACTAGCCACTTGGTTACTGATGAAGTAGAACGTCCAAGTGTTGTTAAGATGGGTAACAAGTATTACCTCTTCACTGCTTCACGTATCAATAAATCTACGGATGCTGAAGGTACTGTAGCAGCGCGTGAAGCTGTCGGTGATGACGTTGTCATGCTCGGATTCGTATCAGATAGCCTCCGTGGAGAATATCGTCCACTTAATGGCTCAGGTGTGGTCTTGACAGCCTCTGTACCAGCTGACTGGCGTACATCTACCTATTCTTACTATGCGGTTCCTGTTGAAGGCTCATCAGATACTCTTTTGGTAACTTCTTACATGACTAACCGTGGTGGAATTGCCGGTGCTGAGAATAAATCAACATGGGCTCCAAGCTTCCTTATCAAGATGAATGCAGATGATACTACAGAAGTTCTTCCTAAGATGACGAATCAAGGTGACTGGATTTGGGATAAATCTAGTGAAAGCTTGGTACACGTAGGCGATCAAAACAGTGCTAAATTGCCAAACGAGGACTTTAATGTAGATTATTATGCGGTATCGGGTTATGGTCTTAAACCACATACTTATCCTACAGTTGATGGTTCAACAGGCGTTTCTGAAGCTCACGGTGTCTTGACTGTAACTGTTAAAGATGGTAAAGACAAGAAGGCAGATAAGCCAGAAACACCAGTAAGTCCAACAGAAGGTAACCATTCTGTTGATGATAAGTCTAACAAACCAGATACACCTTCTAAACCAGCAGACAATAATCAACCATCAACTAATAAAGAAGATAAACCAGCAACGCCGACGAATCCAGATTCTCCAGTTCGTAATCCGTTCCCTTATTTCACAGACCGCCCATCTAATGATAATAATTCATCAGATGATCATCATGTAGAGGTTCCTGCGAAACCTTCAACAGAGGGTTCTGTGGGTGACCGTCGTCCAGTAGCTCAAGCTACAGAGATTGCGTCACCAGTACCAGAGGCTATTGTAGCAACTGGACCAACTGTTTCAACGACTCCTATTAAAGAAGAGTCTGTCACTGAAACAGAAGCTCCAAAACCAGCTAAGTCTGAAGAGGAAGTTCAGTCTCACGGAGTCGCTAAAGCTGATGAAGTAACTAAGTCTGATGAGTCAAGTAAAGACAACAATACTAAAGTTGCTGCCAAACTTGCTACGACTCCTAAGACACCAAGTGATTCAGAAGGTTCAAAGAGCAACATTCTTTCAATCTTGGCGACTATCTTTGCAGCAATTGCAAGTCTAGCTCTTCTTGGCTATGGTTTGGTCACAGGAAAGATTCATTTGCCTAAAAAATAATCCTTTTCAAAAACGTTTGCAGTAAAGCAAGCGTTTTTTTTGCCTTTTTGATATAATGGAGTGAATATAAAGCAAAGGAAGAAACTATTATGGGTAAATTTCAAGTTATTTCACATCCACTGATTCAACATAAACTTTCAATCCTCCGTCGTGAGGATACTTCTACTAAGGACTTCCGTGAGTTGGTTAATGAAATCGCTATGCTTATGGGTTATGAAGTATCGCGTGATCTTCCTCTTGAAGAGGTTGAAATTCAAACACCAATTACAAAAACAGTTCAAAAACAACTTTCTGGTAAAAAATTGGCAATTGTTCCAATCCTTCGTGCGGGTATTGGTATGGTTGATGGTTTGCTTAGCCTCGTACCTGCAGCAAAAGTTGGTCATATTGGTATGTACCGTGATGAAGAAACGCTAGAGCCGGTTGAGTACTTGGTTAAATTGCCAGAAGATATTGATCAACGTCAGATTTTTGTAGTGGACCCAATGCTTGCAACTGGTGGTTCGGCAATTTTGGCGGTGGATTCACTTAAAAAACGTGGGGCAGCTAATATCAAATTTGTATGTTTGGTTGCCGCACCAGAAGGTGTTAAAAAATTGCAAGATGCTCACCCAGATATTGATATCTACACAGCATCTTTGGATGAGAAACTTAATGAGAATGGTTATATTGTTCCAGGTCTTGGAGATGCAGGTGACCGTCTCTTTGGTACAAAATAAGTTGAAAAGGGAGAATTTCCCTTTTTTTAATAGGGTAATGGCTTAGAAAAATCGTAATAATAATCTATTTTTTACTTATTTAGCACTCTTTTTAAATGAGTGCTAAGGAAAATGTTTTTTATTTGACCTAATTTGACTAAAATCATATAATAACATCAAGACAATATTAAAAGGAGAATTCATATGATTCCTGTAGTTATTGAACAAACATCACGTGGTGAACGTTCTTATGACATTTACTCACGTTTGCTCAAGGATCGTATTATCATGTTAACAGGTCCTGTAGAAGATAATATGGCAAACTCAATTATCGCCCAACTCTTGTTCTTGGATGCTCAAGACAATACAAAAGATATCTATCTTTATGTTAATACACCTGGTGGATCAGTTTCAGCTGGCCTTGCCATTGTTGATACAATGAACTTCATCAAGTCTGATGTTCAAACCATCGTTATGGGGATGGCAGCATCAATGGGTACAATTATCGCTTCAAGCGGTACCAAAGGTAAACGTTTCATGTTGCCAAATGCAGAATACATGATTCACCAACCAATGGGTGGCACTGGTGGCGGTACTCAACAAACAGATATGGCTATCGCAGCTGAACACTTGCTCAAGACTCGTAATAACTTGGAGCAAATCTTGGCTGATAATTCTGGTCAGCCAATTGAAAAAGTTCATGCTGATGCTGAACGTGATAATTGGATGAGTGCCCAAGAAACACTTGAGTATGGCTTCATTGATGAAATCATGGCTAACAACCAATTAAAATAAGCCTAGCTTATCTAAGATAAAAGTCGGATGCTAATCGGTTTCTATAAGAACCGTTTCATCTGACTTTTTGTGTTATAATAGGAAACATGTTAATAATCAATGAGGAGCTGCTTGCTATTGATCAAGCAATAGACAGTCTTGTTTTACATTTTCTAAGATTGCCAGAAGTAGAGAATTACCGTTTAAAACAGCAGAAATTCAAAAATGCTAGAGAACTTCAAGAGCAACTCTTGGAATTTCAGGAGTTAAAGGAAAGTTATGATAAAGCTGAGGAGTATGAGGCTTTTAGACCAGATGTGAGAGACTTGAAACGTCAGGTTTTGCGAATGAAGCGCCAAATTGATCTAAACGAGGTGGTTATAGGTTATCGTCAGGCGGAGTTCGATTTGCAGACAATACTAGCTTCACTTGGTGAGGAGGTTGCTCAAGCTATCTCAAATCAGATTTTCATTGATACTGGGCTACCTCTTGCCCCTCATAAACCTCATCATAAAAAGGGTGACACTAACATAAAGGAGAAGATGAGTCATGATTAAGCGTCAAGGCATTATTGTTTATTTATACTATAATAGAGACTTACGTAAAATTGCCAAGTTTGGTGATGTTGTCTACCATTCTTATAAGATGCGTTATGTACACCTTTATGTGGATCAAGACAGAATTAAGGACATCTTGACAGAACTTGAAGGAATGAAGGCGGTTAATAAGGTCGTACCTTCGTATTATTCTGATATTGATATGTATTTTGTAGTAAGTCTAGAACGTTATGACACCTCAGTCCCTGAACAGTTTAAAAACTTTTCTCTTTAACTAGGAGAAAAGTTTTTTTTATTCCTAAAGCGTTAGTTTAAAAGCAATGGAATCGATTACTAGGGATAGAACATACTTGTGTGTGGTTGACAATTGTCTGATAATTCTGTAAGCTATAAGGTGGACTTTTTTAAGAAAATATTAAGGAGAAATCTTATGTCTAAAAAGATCACACTTATTGTGTTAGCCTTTTTTGCTTCCATTTTTTTGGTTGCCTGTGGCAAGTCACCTGATGTGACAGCTAATGCCAATGGTACTAAGATTGGAGATACAATCAAAATCGGTGTTAACATGGAGTTGACAGGTGCCGTTGCGGCCTATGGTAAGGCAGAGCAGAATGGTATTAAGTTGGCTGTTGATGAAATTAACAAAGCAGGTGGCGTTGACGGCAAAAAGCTAGAGCTCGTCACAAAGGATAATAAATCTGAAAATGCTGAGGCTTCAACATCTTCAACGAACTTGGCTATTCAGAGTAATGTAAATGCTATCGTTGGTCCAGCGACATCAGGTGCTGTTGCTGCTGCTAGCCTCGTGTCACAAAAAACAGGGGTTCCTTTGATGACACCTTCTGGAACTCAAGATGACCTTACGGTAGATGCTAACGGAGCTAAGAAATTTGTTTTCCGTACAACCTTTAAAGATAGCTACCAAGGTAAAGTTTTGGCAGCTTATTCTTACAATAATTTGAATGCTAAGAAAGTAGTTCTCTACTATGATAATGCTTCGGATTATGCCAAGGGAATTGCGGATGAATTCAAGCGTGAATATAAAGGTCAAATCGTTACTGAAGCTACCTTTGCTTCAGGTGACAAGGACTATCAGTCAGCTTTGACTAAATTCAAAGACCTTGATTATGATGCGATTGTAATGCCTGGTTACTATACTGAGACTGGTATTATTACAAAACAAGCACGTGACCTTGGAATTGATAAACCAATTCTAGGACCTGACGGATTCAGTGATGAGAAATTTACTGAGCTTGCAGGTAAAAAGAATGCTTCAAATGTCTACTATGTATCAGGATATTCAACAAATGTTGCTCTTTCTGACAAGGCATCTGGTTTCATTGAAGCATATAAGAAAGCTTACAAAACTGAGCCAAATATGTTTGCTGCTCTAGCTTACGATTCTGTTTATATGATTGCCGAAGCATCGAAAGGTGCAAAAACATCAGTAGATATCGCTGATAACTTAGCACAT
>DBFVHV010000317.1:0-1741 GCA_048524165.1 Streptococcus sp. | reverse complement strand
GAGATTTTTGCCAAGCAAGGGCCTCTTGATAAGCCTTTTGAAGACGTTGGAAATTTTCAGGGTCATCCTCAGGGTGATAGACCTTACTCTGTTTGGCGTAGGCTCTCTTGATGTCCTTAAGATTATTAGTTGGTTGAATGCCTAAAATCGACCAAAAATTCATGCGTCACCTCCTATTTCCAGAAATTAGGGTCATCAGACCTATCAAAAGGCTCGCCAGTCTCCTCATGGTCAGCTTTTTCTTGACGGAAGATATCCAAATCATCTAGTGACATGATATTCTCAATGCTATCAAGATAAGTCTGGTAACGTTTCACGATTTCTTTTCGCTTCTTGATATTATTAATTGCCTCTCGATACCATTTTTCAAAATCTTCCATTTGCCACAAAAATTGTAATTGCATCTCATAAGGCATCTCCATGACTAAACGATAGGCTCGCTCAGACTGCGTTTTAAAGTCGGCCTCAAAAGACAATTGATCTGAAACAAGCTTGATACTCTCCAGATGCTCACTCTTGTCGACTTCTTCGATTTTACTTTGACTACCGATACGATACGTTTTAGTCTCGCCTGTTGATCCTAGTTTAACCTCTATATAGAGCATGGAATTAATATCGTAAGTAAAGGTGGTCTCAAAAAACCCTGTCTTAGTCGCAGTCCCAGGAACATCGATAACAAACTCATCTAAAAAGAGATTTGCCTCAGGATCGAGTGATTCTCCCTGATAAATCATAAAGCGACAATGTCTTTGACCCCGACTGGCATAATAATATTTACTTGCAGAGGTCGGAAGGACAGACAACTTATTAATAACCTTTGAAAAGATAGTTTTATCAAAATCAGAATCATAGGCACTGACTCCCAAGGAGAAGGGACAAATATCTGTAATCACCAAATCTTTGACCTTCTCCTGGCGCTCTTTGACCGCCAAGTAAGTCCCCAAACCACGCGCAACCAACTCATCCATATCCTTCAGACGCTTAATAGAAAGATTGAGCAGATTCGTGATATAAGATTGAACCAAAGGCATCATGCTAGACCCACCGACCAAGATAAAAGCATCCAGCTCATGTGCCTTGTAACCACTATCACTCACCGCCCTACCAATAACTTTCTTAACACGGTCAAGAACAGGTTGAATGATGGTCTTAAGCTCAGCCTGAGTGTATTGTTTCATGTAATACTGGTCATCAAAAGTCAAGGATACCGCAGCCACTTTTTCTTTTTGCAGCTTGAGTTTACAACGTTCTGCAGACAAGAGAAGACTAGACTTTTGCTTCGTATCTAACTTCTCCAAATCAATCCCTTGCGACTGACAAAAATCTTCAGCAATAGCCTTATCGAAGTCACTGCCACCCAAGAAGTTATCACCTGCAATGGAAACAATTGAAATCACATTATCGAAGCAATCAACCACAGAAACATCAAGCGTTCCTCCTCCAAAGTCAAAGACAATGAAAGACTCGTCCTTACCAATCTTGTGACAAGCAATGGCTGCCGCAGAAGGCTCGTTAATCAAACGTTCCACCTTAATGCCCAATCTTTGTCCAATAGCCTTAGTTGCAGAGCGTTGCTTTTCGTTAAAATAAGCCGGCACACTAATGAGTACCTCTTCTACCCTTTCACCTAAGTAACTCTCCGCATCTGCCACCCCCTGCTTAACCACTAGGGGTGACAACTCCGTTGCCGAAAAAGCTTCCCCATCGAGGTAAAACATTTCATTGGTTCCCATTGAACGTT
>DBFVHV010000316.1:0-1554 GCA_048524165.1 Streptococcus sp. | reverse complement strand
AACATGTTCCAAATTGTTAGGGTTCAAGATAAGATGACTAAAGTTAAGAACATATTGCCGAGTAATACAAAAGTTACGAAAGAAATGCTGGCTAGGGGAACTTACAAAAATATCAACGGCGATTATACCAACAAAGAAGTTTCCTTTAAGTTTGTCTTTGATAAACACCTTTTTCTGGATACTCAGGAAATTAAGTCAGCCATCAAGCAATCTCCTAATGAGCTGTCACTTAAGGTGATTAACAATTCCCAAGTTGAGAAAGTTTTGTCACTACCTGTTTTCTACTACAAAGGGCAGGAAGTGACGATTGATGGGAAGCCAGCAACAACTTACTTATCTAATGAAAAGAATCCAACTAATTTAGTCTTGCCACCAGGCAAGCATCGAGTTGTAGTGACCTATAGTTATACCCCGGTTGCTAAATTGGCAATGAGTGTTTCAGCTATTAGTTTTTTGGCTTTTAGTGCTTATTTGTATAGAGTGAAGAAAGAAGATTAAAAAGAAGCCTGTGGGTTTCTTTTTAATTATCTTTCTTATGAGATCAGCCATTTTTGATATAATAAGTTGAGGCTATTATGTCTGAAAATAAAAACCTTGGGCTCAGATAAAAGAAGGACATATGATGTCATAGTTTAGATAAGAAACAATAAGGGAGTAAAGAGATGATAAAAAATATCGTAAAGGATGTCTTTTTTCTAGGACAAAAATCGACAGAAGCGACTAAAGAAGACCTCTATTTGGCAAAGGATTTACGTGATACACTGGAGTTTCATAAGGATGCCTGTGTGGGTATGGCAGCCAATATGATCGGAGTCAAAAAGCGTGTTATTATCGTCAATATCGGTTTTGTCAATCTGGTTATGTTTAATCCTGTCTTGGTGAGCAAGTCTTCACCTTTTCAAACGGAGGAGTCTTGTTTGTCTTTAGAAGGAAGTCGCCCAACCAGACGTTATGAATCGATTGAGGTTGCCTATTTAGATGAACAATGGATGCCAAAACAGTTGAGTTTTTCTGGTATGCCAGCCCAAATTATTCAACATGAATTGGATCATTTGGAGGGTATTATTATATAGCTATCATAGTTTAGGAAGTGCTTGATATTAGATTTTGAAACATCGATTAGGATAGTTATGGGAGTGAGAATAGAAAGAAATTTTCTTTCTCACTCTTTTTTAGTTCTCATAGAAACTTTTTCCTTGACGATAGTTCTCATAAGAACTAAAATAGTTTCCATGAGAATTATTTAAGGAGGAGCTTGCGATGCATGGAAAAGATCCTTTTAGTGACTTCAGAGAATTCATCAATACTATGGAATCTCGCGTGCAAGAGTTAGGAAAGGTCCACGGTGTTGAGCATCTGGCTGGCCCGCAAGGATTTGCCGTCAGGTACTTGTTTGAGAACCAAGATAAAGAAATATTTATCAAAGATATTGAGAAAAAGCTATCTATTTCCAAGTCAGTGGCTAGTAATTTGGTCAAACGTATGGAGAAAAATGGTTTCGTTGAATTGGTGACATCTGACAAGGATAAACGCTACAAGTATGTTCATCTGACA
>DBFVHV010000315.1:0-16098 GCA_048524165.1 Streptococcus sp. | reverse complement strand
AGACTTATCCACAGGATGTGAATAAGTGTTAATAAGAGTTTGGGATGGATTGATATTTTCCGAGAAGTCTTTGTTTTCAAGGGTTTTTGAGGGTCTATTGTTTTCCGTTTTTGTTTGATTGGAGGCGTCTGTTGTCTCGTTTTTAACAATCTTTTTGACAGACTTATCAACAGCTTGTGCATAAGTTTGTTCAAAACGTTGGATGAGGTAGGTATTACGTTTGGCACCCTCGTTGTGAACGGCATAATCAAAGGCTGCGATTTCCCCCAACATGACCAGCTTACTCTTGGCGCGTGTGATAGCGGTGTAGATGAGGTTACGTTGCAACATACGCCCGCTTTGGCGTGTGATGGGAAGGATAACGACTGGGAACTCACTTCCTTGGGATTTGTGGATAGACATGGCATAGGCCAGAGTAATCTTATTCCATTCGTTACGAGGATAGATAACCTCATTGCCATCGAAGGACATGTAAATTTCGTCTTGCTTACTTTCAGTATATTTACCAGGTATGAGATCAGTAATGATTCCAATATCGCCATTGAAGACATTGAGTTCTGTATCGTTGACCAGGTGGAGAATCTTGTCATTCTTACGGAAGAAAATATCATTAAAGGCAAATTGATTGGCTTTTTCTTTGGGATTAAGTAGATCCTGCATAATGGTATTGAGATTGTTGATACCAGCCTGTCCCCGGTACATGGGGGCCAGAATCTGTACATCCTGAGCAGCAATCCCACTTTTAATAGCGGCAGAGACAATTTTAGGGACCATCTGTGGAATGTGGCTAGCATTAGCCTCAAAGTATGATCGGTCAGCTTTTTTCTCTGTGAAATCAGTGGGTAGTTGGCCTTGGCGCATCTGGCTAGCTAAGGTAACAATAGTGGAATCCTCAGATTGTCTGAAAATTTTGGTTAGGGAAACCTTAGGCAAGTCATCAATCTGCAAAAGGTCAGCTAAGACTTGGCCAGGGCCTACAGAAGGCAGCTGATCTTGGTCACCTACAATGATTACTTGAGTAGTATCGGAAATGCTTTCGAAGAGTTGATTGGCCAACCAAGTATCAACCATAGAGAATTCATCGATGATAATCAAATCGCAATCGAGATAGTCATCTAAGGTCTTGAAATCGTCCTCGCTATTGAGGCCTAAATGCCTATGGATAGTGGCACTAGGGAGCTTGGTCAGTTCGTTCATCCGACGAGCAGCCCGTCCCGTTGGCGCTGCTAAAATAATGGGTAAATCAGACTTTTTGAGATCTAAACCATGAAGGTCAGCATAGGTTTTAATAATTCCGTTAATAACAGTGGTTTTCCCTGTTCCGGGACCACCTGTCAGGATGAAGACCTTGCTTTGTAGAGCTTTAATAATGGCATCTTTTTGAACCTTGTCATAGGTGATACCAAGCTCCTCTTCCACCTCTTCAAGACTTGCTTGGATTTTGTCCTCAGCACTGATGTCAGGCTGGTCTTTCATGATACGGGTGAGGTGGGTATAGATGCCCTGTTCTGCAAAATATAGGGTGTTATCAAAAATTTTAGTCTCTATATTTTGCACCTTATCCTCTTGGATGAGGTTGGTTAATTGGTGAGCAACTAAGGCAGGATCAAGTTCAATCTGGCGAGCACTTTCCAAAAGAATGATAGTCCGTTCAAGCAAGGACTTGGCTTCGATGTAGGTGTCCCCTTCTTCCATACTAGCTTCTAGCAGGCAGTGAATCAAGGCAGCTCGTAAACGCTCAGGAGCATCGCTAGCAATCCCCAGGCGTTCAGCTAGTTGATCGGCCATTTTAAATCCAATTCCCTGGACTTCCTCTACCAAGAGATAAGGATGTTCTTCGATAAGGTTGAGTGATTCTTCCTTATATTGGTTGAAAATTTGTGAGGCAGCCTTTGGTGTGAGTCCATAGCTGGAAAGTTTGGACAAGATTTGTTCAGTACCATAGTTGATTTTTAACTTTGCAAGGAAGGCTTCGCGGTTTACCTTGGACAGATTAGGAATCTGCTCTAATTTACTAGGGTCTTCGAGAATCTTGTCAATAGGGTCTTCGCCATAAATCTCGACAATACGCTCGGCTGTTTTCTTACCGATTCCTTTGAAATTGTCACTGGAGAAATATTTGATAAGGCCACTGGCAGAGGGTTTTGAGCGCTCGTAGCGAGTCATTTGGAGTTGTTCACCATATTTGGGGTGATTGGCTAGCTGACCCCAGAAGGTATAGTCTTCCCCCTCCATGACATCCCCCATAGTTCCAGTAACAATGATTTCATAGTCTTCAAAATCACTGTCTGTTTCGTCAATTTCTAAGAGTAGGATACGAAAGAAATTACTGGCATTTTCAAAAATGATGCGTTCGATAGTTCCTGAAAAATAAAATTCTTGCATGTGTTTTTTCCTAGATACATAATAAGGCTGGGTCTCCCCAACCTTATCTTATTTAGTGTTCTTAGTTGTCCTCAACTGTACCAATTTTATCAAGTGGCCAGAAGCGGAATTTGACTTCTCCGACAAGAGCACTCTTGTCAAAGTAACCCACTTCGCGGCTATCTTTTGAAACGATACGGTTATCTCCGAGTAAGAAATATTTGCCTTCAGGAACAGTGACAGAAAAAGTAGTGTTTTTGTCAGCATTGACAGTGAAGGCCTTTGATTCCTTAGCCAGTTGTTGGAAGTAGTCGCGGTAGGCGTACTCTTTTTGTAGTTTATCCTTAGCAAAGGCAGCTTGGAATTCTTTGAGGTATTCTTCCTTAACTTCTTTACCATTGACAGTAAGTTTATCGTTTTGATAGGTAATGGTATCACCTGGCATACCGATGACACGTTTTACGATTTGTTTAGTCTTACCATTTTCAACTTCCTTGGCAACGACGATATCAAAGCGCTCAATGGACGTGTGTTTTAAAACGATCACACGTTGTCTATCTGCTAGGGTAGGATCCATTGAGTGTCCGTCAACCTGAACAGGGAGCCAGAGGAAGAGACGGGTCAAGAGGAAGAAACTGATAAAGAGAATGAAGAGTCCCCATTCACGAAGAAAAGTGAGGAAAGATTGGGTCCATTTGTTTTGCATAGTTAAGGCCTTTCAGAGTTATTTTAAGCGTTGGTAGGCTTTTTTAGTATTGGCAAAATGATATTTAGCAGTAGCCTGGAGAGCTTGGTCTCCATAAGCTTGAAGGAGTTTAGCAGCGACCTGGTCTGACTTGGCACCAGCACCTGAAGGAAGGGTATAACCCACCTCTTGGCTGAGTTTATCCAGATTTTCCAGGAAGAGGTTGCGAGCAATGATAGAGCTCACCGCGACGGCCAAGTATTTACCTTCAGCTTTTTCTTCTAGAGTGATGGGGAATTCAAAGTGATTGCGTTCGTTTTTGAGGTATTTTTGATAATTCTTCTCGCTGGTAAAAGCATCAATGACAATCTTATCTGGTTTAGCACCAGATTGTAATAGTAGGAAAATAGCCTGGTTGTGGAGGGCTACTTTGACGGATACAGCATTGTGAGCTTTACCGTCTCCAACTACCTCATTGTACTTTCTAGGAGAAAGTAGGAGTGCTTTGTGGGGAATTTTCTCCTCCAAGAGAGGTGCAATCTGACGAATCTTAGTATCGTTTAGATTTTTAGAATCGTCGACTCCTAGAGATTTCAAAAAAGCATGGTCAGCGGGAGTAACTAGGCTAGCTACAACAGCTAAACCACCAAAATAGGAGCCGTTTCCGACTTCGTCTGATCCAATTAGGGCTAGATTTTGCCCATCAGGTGACTGCTTAGGTTCAGCTTGGTAACCAAAACGGCTAGCTAGGATTTCTGGTTTAGCACCCTGGAAGGTCACCTTGCCTGAAGTATAGGCGATGACACTTGTTCCATCGACCTTGGCTGAAAAACTAGCGTATGGATTTTTAGTCGCAGTTGCATAGCTTGCTAGATCTTTCTGGAGTACTGAGATCTGCTCTGCTGTCATTTTTAATACGATTGTGCCCATGAAATCTATTTTAGCACAAAAAAGGAGAATTGGTATATATTTTACAGACTAGGAATCACTGAAAATTATTTTTCTAGAGAAGTGCAAAGTCTAAAATTTACGAAAGTTAAAATTTAGGATATAATGATTAGAAAGAGAATGCCAAATTCTGCTCTTTTTTTCTATGATTGGAGGAGTCAGTTGGTATTTATGTGTCGAACACGCCCTGGAGAACGTGTCAAAATCTGACTAAAAAGGGTGCTAAAAACAAAAATAAGGAGAAGCTGCGGTGGGGACTCACTGACCACCATTGATTAGGCAGTTAATAAGCAAATGGCAAACAAAAACCGTTACAAATTTCATTTTGGAGAAAAGAATCTCACGCTAACAACTGATAAGGACAACTTATTCATGGAAGAGGTGGAGCGTGTTGCTTATGAAAAATATAAAATTATCAAAAAGCAGATGAAAAATGCTGATAATGAAACGATTGCTATCCTAATGGCTATCAATTCTTTATCAACTCAGTTGGAACGCGAAATCCAAGTTGAAGATATGGAAAAAGAGTTGGAAATTTTGAGAGCTAAGCAACTCGAACAACTTAAGGTCAAGGCGACAGCTCAAAGTGATGACGATGAGGATGACGCATGATTGGACTCCTTGTCTTAGCCCTCATGGCTTGGAATTTCTATATTGGCTACCGAAGAGGTCTCTTTATGCAAGCCTATTACGTGGCTTCAGTCATTATCGCCATGTGCGTCGCGACCTATTTTTACAAGTCGCTAGGAGAGGCTATCAATCTTTGGGTACCTTATACTAATCCAACCAAAGATGCCAGTGTAGCTTTTTTTACAGACCAGAATATTTTCTCACTTGACCGTGTCTATTATGCGGGCGTCGCCTACTTCGCCATTTATTGTGTGGCCTATTATGGCTTGCGTTTTCTTGGGATTCTCTTCCATTTAGTGAGAATTGAGCGTCTTGACCAGACACGGTTCCAAGTGATAGGCGGTGTTTTGGCTTCCTTGGTAAGTCTAGTACCTTTGACGATGTTGGGGAATATCCTTGCGACCGTTCCCATAAACAATATTCAAACGGTCTTGTCATCTAGCTGGGTTTTGCGTCTTTTGATTAATTGGAATTTTCCAGTTAGCCAGATTATCCAACACTTGTGGACAAGTGTGATATAGAAAATAGAAGTCTTCCTTGCTTAAGGGAGACTTTTTTGTGTTTGGATTGGATTCACACAAAAAAAGACTGGACACATAGTCTCAGTCCCTCTTAATTAGTTTTAACCCAAGGTTGCGATGGTACATCCGGAACCACCGGCACTTTGTGGGGCATATTCAAAACTTTTAACGTGGCGGTGGTGACGGAGATATTTGGTAACAGCATCACGGATGACACCGGTACCAATACCGTGGATGATGTCCACCTGACTCATGTTGTTAAGTAGAGCTTGGTCAATAAAGGCATCGAGCTCTTGCATGGCTTCTTCGTAACGTTTCCCACGAAGGTCTAGACGGGCACGAGGCCCACCAGATGCCTTCTTGGCTTTCTTGACCACATTGATCTGTTTTTTCTTGGGTTGTTGTGCTTCTGCTTGGGCACGAACCAGAGTGAATTCGTCTGCCTTGAGGGTCATCTTGATGAGACCCACTTGAGCTTCCCAGTTACCATTTTTGGCTTGACTGGTGAGCGTACCACGTTGCCCATAGGCAGTAACGATGATATCATCACCGACACGAGGGGCGCGCGCAGCCTTTTCTTTCTTAGCTTTACGAAGAACCTTGTTCTTAGAGAGGTCCACTTGTGGGGCAAGTTTCTTAAGTTTCCCTTTGGCGTCGATAACTTCATGAGGCTTGAGTTGACTCTTATCATGGAGATTTTTGAGAATACTATCGCTCTCAGCCAAAGCTGTATCCACCATCTCTTGAATTTCTTTTTGAGCCTTTTCGAGTTCCTTGTCGTACTCATGGGAGAATTCGTTATAGAGTTTCTTGACCGCACGGTTGAATTTAAGGTTCTCTTGTTCAACGTCCTTGATGTGCTCCAGACGTTTTTGTGTTTCCACAGTTTGGGCTTCAAGTTGCTCGATGATACGGTTGACATCACTATCAGTATCCGTGAGGTTTTCTGCTTCCTTGACAATAATTTCATTCAAACCGAGGCGGCGAGCAATCTCAAAGGCGTTAGAGCGACCAGGAACCCCTTGCATAAAGCGATAGGTAGGGCTTAGAGTTGCTGTGTCAAACTCCATGCTAGCATTTTCCACATGTTGTGTCTCAATCCCATAGGCCTTTAGCTCAGGATAGTGAGTGGTAGCCATGGTCTTAATCTGGCTCAAACGGAGGTGCTCTAGGATTGCCATGGCTAGACTAGCCCCTTCCTGAGGGTCAGTACCAGCCCCGAGCTCATCGACTAAGACCAAGCTATTGCTGTCGGCAGCGTTCAAAATCTCGACAATATGCGTCATGTGACTAGAGAAAGTTGACAAGCTCTGCTCGATAGACTGTTCGTCTCCGATATCCGCAAAAATCTCTTGGAAAATGGCTACACGACTGCCCTTATCAGCCAAAATTGGCAGACCAGATTGAGCCATTAGTTGAGCTAGTCCTAGAGTTTTAAGCATGACCGTTTTACCACCAGTATTGGGACCTGTGATGACAATGGCCGTGAGATCCTCATCAAAGCGCAAATCGTTGGCTACTGGATTGATCAAAAGAGGGTGACGAACGTTAAGGAGTTGGAGTGTTTGGTTGTCACTAATCTCTGGAATAACGGCCTTTTTATCATGGAGATAGAGGTATTTTCCTCGAATGAAGTCCATGTGGCCCAAAATCCAAGCGTTGTTGGCAATTGCAGCAGCCTGTGGACGGAGTTGATCAGACAGTTCATGTAGGATACGGGCCATCTCATGGCGCTCGTCTGCACGTAATTGCGTAATTTCTTCGTTAAGCTGGATAACAGCGCGTGGCTCGATATAGACTGTATTTCCAGAGCTTGAGATGTCATGCACAACTCCCGCAATACGGTTACGGTAGGTATTTTTGACAGGAAGCACTGAACGACCATTACGACTAGCAATCAAACTCTCAGCCAACATGTGGCCAGATTTCTTGAGAATGTCTTGCAAGGTCTGGCGAATGGCATCATCACAAGATTTGAGTTGACGACGGATATTTTGCAACTCTGGGCTAGCAAAATGCTCAATGAAACCACCATCATTGATACTTTGAAGGCTACCTTGTAAACTTGGGAAGGCCTCAATCTTTTCAAAAAGACGTTTAAGAGCGGCGAGCTCAACATTTTCAAGGTCAGCGTAGAAGCGGCCAAGGTCAGCTGAAGCTTGCAACACCTTCTTGATGGCAATGAGCTCCTGGATGTTGAGGTCAGCATCCAGTTCCAAGCGACGCAAGGGCTCAGAAATATCTCGCAAGCTACCAATGGCAAAGCCATGATGCTCTACGAAAATCTCAGCCATTTCTTGAATTTCTGTAAATTGATTTTGAATTCTTTCTGGATTGGTCATAGGCACCAAGTCACGTAACTCCGCCTGAGCCTGCTCAGTCTGTAGGTATTCTGTGAACTGGTCCTTGACCTTGTTAAATTCTAATTGGTCTAAAATCTTTGTGTTCATAGCTCCTATTATAGCATATTTGACTATAGGGCGTGGAGCTGGGGAATGCTTGTGACAATACTATTGACTGATTAGTTCTAAAGTTTGTCGACGGTCAATTTTCCTTGTGGCTTATTATTTATGAACGATTATTTTACAAAACAGTCTTCTCAAAATAAGAGATTTTCAATCAAAACCAATGCACCCATCTATGCTATAATAAACCTATGACTAATCAGAAAAAATTACTATTAATCGACGGTTCGTCCGTTGCCTTTCGTGCCTTTTTCGCACTCTATAATCAAATTGACCGTTTTCGTAACAATAACGGCCTTCATACCAATGCTATCTACGGTTTCCACCTCATGTTGGACAACCTACTTGAGCGTATTCAGCCGACCCATGTCTTGGTAGCCTTTGATGCCGGAAAAACAACTTTCCGTACAGAGATGTTTGCGGACTATAAGGCTGGTCGTGCCAAGACTCCAGAGGAATTTCGTGAACAGTTCCCTTACATCCGTGAGATGTTGGCTGCACGTGGCATCGCCTATTATGACTTGGCTCAGTACGAAGCAGATGACATTATCGGTACCCTAGCTAAGATGGCTGAAAATACCAGTGAGGACTTTCAAATTACTGTTGTTTCTGGGGATAAAGACTTGATTCAGCTGACTGATGAAAATACAGTCGTTGAGATTTCGAAGAAAGGTGTGGCCGAGTTTGAGGCTTTCACTCCTGACTACCTCATGGAGAAAATGGGGATTACTCCAGCACAATTCATCGATCTTAAGGCCCTCATGGGTGATAAGTCCGATAATATTCCAGGGGTCACTAAGATTGGTGAAAAGACTGGTCTCAAGCTCCTCTTGGAACACGGTTCCCTTGAAGGTATCTATGACCATATTGATGAGATGAAGAAGTCTAAAATGAAGGAAAATCTCATCAATGACAAGGAACAAGCCTTCCTTTCTAAGACTTTGGCGACCATTGATACCCAGTCACCTATTGAAATTAGCCTAGATGATACGGCCTTTAAGGGACCTGACCTTGAAAAATTGGCAGCCTTTTATGACGAAATGGGCTTTGTTCAGTTCAAAAATGCCCTTGGTGGAGAGGCTGTCCCACAGGATTTTGATGTGACCTATGCAGAGCCTAGCCAAGTGACAGCGGATCACTTTAGCTCTGACACTTTCTTCTATTTTGAAATCCTCGGTGACAATTATCACACAGAACCTATCATCGGTTTTGCTTGGGGAAATGACAAGCAGATTTATGCGTCTACAGATACTGACCTACTCAACTCAGAAGCCTTCCAAGCAGCTCTTTCTAAGGCTGTTAATATCTACGATTTCAAGCGTAGTAAGGTACTTTTGAGCCATCTAGGTATTGACTTGCCGACGGCTAATTTTGATGCCCGTCTGGCCAAGTATTTGCTCTCAACCGTTGAGGACAATGAATTGTCAACCATTGCCCGTCTCTATACGGACCTACCGTTAGAAACAGATGAAGTGGTTTATGGTAAGGGGACTAAGCGTGCCGTTCCTGAAAAAGAGGTCTTGCTCAGCCACCTGGCTAAAAAAGTTAAGGTCCTGCAGGTCGCTAAACCGGTCATGCTAGAAAAGTTAGCTGAACACAGCCAATCAGAGCTTCTTTTTGACATGGAATTACCGTTGGCGAATGTGTTAGCCAAGATGGAAATCGCTGGTATTAAGGTCAAGGGCCAAACCCTTAACGAGATGGCAGTGGAAAACCAAGTAGTCATCGACAAATTGACCCAAGACATCTACGAAATGGCGGGTGAAGAGTTTAATATCAACTCACCGAAACAGTTGGGTGTCATCCTCTTTGAAAAGATGGGACTGCCTTTGGAATACACTAAGAAAACCAAGACAGGTTATTCAACGGCTGTGGATGTCCTTGAACGTTTGGCACCAATTGCTCCAATCGTAGCTAAGATTTTGGAGTACCGCCAAATCACCAAGCTTCAGTCTACCTATGTCTTGGGGCTTCAGGATTATATCCTTGAGGATGGCAAGATCCATACCCGTTACATGCAAGATTTGACCCAGACAGGTCGACTCTCATCAGTAGATCCCAACTTGCAAAATATACCTGTTCGCTTGGAGCAAGGGCGTCTCATTCGTAAGGCCTTTGTCCCATCGACTGAGGATGCAGTGCTTCTAAGCTCAGATTATTCACAGATTGAGTTGCGCGTGCTTGCCCACATTTCGGGAGATGAGCATTTGATTGCAGCCTTTAAAGAGGGGGCAGATATCCATACCTCTACAGCCATGCGTGTCTTTGGTATTGAAAAGCCAGAGGATGTCACACCTAACGACCGTCGCAATGCCAAAGCAGTTAACTTCGGTATTGTTTATGGAATATCTGATTTTGGTCTTTCAAACAACCTCGGCATTAGCCGTAAGAAGGCCAAGGAGTATATCGACACCTACTTTGAGCGTTATCCTGGTATTAAGGCTTATATGGATAATGTGGTCCGTGAGGCCAAGGATAAAGGATATGTAGAAACCCTCTTCCACCGCCGTCGTGAGTTACCAGATATCAATTCTCGTAACTTTAATGTCCGCAACTTCGCAGAGCGTACAGCTATCAACTCTCCTATTCAAGGAAGTGCTGCTGATATCCTCAAGATTGCTATGATTAACTTAGACAAGGCTCTGGTAGAAGGTGGCTATAAAACCAAGATGCTCCTCCAAGTGCATGATGAAATCGTCCTTGAGGTTCCAAATGACGAACTTGTAGCAATGAAAGCCTTGGTCAAAGAAACCATGGAAGCTGCAGTAGAACTCGCTGTCCCACTCATCGCGGATGAAAATGACGGCCGCACATGGTATGAGGCAAAGTAAAACATGAAAGAAAAATTTCCATTTACCTACTTTCTCTTGCGTTACATGCTAGGATTTCTGGCTGTTGTCCTAGGTATTGTGGCTATATTAGTAATAATCACCTACTTTATGACCAAGTAGAAATAGACATATGAAAGCTGGACTGAAGTCCGGCTTTTTTTGTCTCTTGAATATACAATATAAGTGCACAATAAAAACTCATAAGATTTTCTAGTAAAATAGAATTGAACGAACTAGTTACGAAAGGAAATCTTATGAGCTACCATCATTTTACTATAGACGAGCGTGAAAGTATTCTCGTTTACCGTACGCAAGGCCTAAATTTTTTTCAAATTGCTAAGTCACTTCATCGTCATCCGTCTAGTATTAGTCGTGAGGGGAAACGACATCTAAATTAAATTGATTAATCGTTAACCTTTAGTTTATAATTAGATAAACAAATTTGAATTTCTGGAGGAGTGGTGCAATGAAAAAGGATAAATATAAGAATTTGATTTTCGCATATACGGTATTATATACATTTGTAACTGTGCTAAACAGCATTTTGTATTTATATAACGGAATTTATGAGGATCCGAGCGGCAACTGGCACGAAATAGACAGAGCAATCATAGTTTTAATAGGTGTAGTGGCATATGCTCTTGTTACAGATCTAATCATAAAGCCTATGGTTTTAAGATATGCAGTTTCGTACATACTGACAGTTTTGCTTGCATTTTTTTATGTATGGTCTACGAGTTTTAGAGAAAATTTAGCTCAGTCCGCATATATGGATATCTGGATAAATTTCACGGCTATGTTTGTTATATTTTGTATTGCCCATTTTATTGTATACAAATGTAGGAAAAAGAAAGAGATAATGAAGTAAATTAATTCCAATTTATAGGATTGTATACGACAAAAGTATCAGTTGAACCTGCAGAAATTACTAATGGTTTTCTTAAAGCGAGTACACGACCAAAAGGAGTGGGTCCTGGAGGTGGGATGGTCGCATTCTTACCTAAAGGAGTATCGTTGACGGGATCAGTGTTTGGTTCGTATGGCGAACAAGCTAATGACCAATCTGATAAGACTAAGGAGCGTCTTTGGATGGGACAACAATTAAATGGTACCACTGACGACAGTTACTTCTTTTATAAAGTCGATTAATGATTCACAAGCTGAAACTTGAACGTTTTGGATTTTTTTGTTCCCCATAGTGACATTTATGTCACTATTTTTTATTGGTCATCTTACCTATAATAAAAGCATAAAAGAGAACAGCGACAGGAGTTCTTAATCAAAAGGAGTGTCGTACTATGATTGAATTTTTGATGTCAAAAAATGTGACTTATTTGGAATTGTTTTATATCTTTTTGGGAGTAGTTCTTTCAAAAGTATATCTTGCTTTACGTAGCCGTAAGCACGATAAAGTTGGAGCATAAGAAAAAGGGTAGCAACCTGCTATCCTTTTTTGCTATCTTCATAAGTTTTAATCATTTTTTTCTGTGGTGTGGCCATTGGGAACTGGTCGAAGTTCTCGGCCGCTACCCAGCATAGCTCCTTATCGCTAGGGAGTTTGTCGTCTTTAACGATACCTTCGACCATCTCGATGGTCCATTTTTGGTGGCTGAAGGTATGTTTTACAGGTGTAAAACGATTGTCTGTCCAGTCTGGTTTGAGGGCATAATTTTCCTCGAAAATAGCTTTTTGTGAAACGGTTTCGAGGGCACAATTATCGTTTTCAAAAAGGCTGAGTTGTTGGCCAATAAAGTCCGTCTCCATGATAGGGAAAGTCCAGAAACCACCCAGTAGGCGCCCTTCGATATTTTTTTCGAGTAGAAATTCACCCTTCATATTTCTAATAATAAAAGCCTGAATTTGCATAGGTTTGGGCTTTTTCTTAGGTAATTTGATGGGGTATTTGTCATAGCTGCCATTGAGATAGGCTGCGCAGAAAAAGCGAATAGGACTTTCATCGGGTCTAGGGTTTTTAGCTGATTCGATATCGGTCCCGAGGTCCATAAGTGCTTGATTAAAGTCACCTGGGCGGTCAGGATCAATCAAAATTTTCATAATAGCTTGGAAAATCTTACGATTCTTGGGGTCTCCGATGTCATAGTTGACTTCAAAGAGACGAGCCATGACTCGCATAACATTGCCATCCACAGCAGGTTCTGGGAGTCTAAAAGCGATGCTAGAAATAGCACCAGCAGTGTAAGGTCCGATCCCCTTGAGCTTAGCAATATTGTCATAAGTATCTGGAAACTGACCAGCAAAATCATCCATGATTTGCTGTGCGGCCTTTTGCATGTTTCGGACACGTGAGTAGTAACCTAGCCCCTCCCAAGCTTTGAGAAGTTTTTCTTCTGGAGCCTCAGCCAAATCTTTAACTGTTGGAAACCAGTCTAAAAAGCGCTCGTAATAAGGAATGACAGTCTGTACCTGGGTTTGTTGTAGCATGATTTCACTGACCCAGATATAATAAGGATTTTTGGTTCTACGCCAAGGTAAATCCCGTTTTTCACGATCGTACCAGTCGAGGAGAGTGCGACGGAAGGAAGCAATCTTCTCAGCATCCCACATGATGATACCGTATTCTTTTAAATCTAACATATGTCTATTGTAACAAAGAAATCTTTTTTCAAAAAATCTTGCGTTTTCTAGGGAAAAAGATTGACAAAAGTAAGCGTTTACATTATAATAAAAGTGTAAAGAAGATAAGGATTCATCAAGGAGGTAAAAGCCATGGTGAGAGTCAATATTTCAAGGTATAAAAACGGAGACTAAGATCTCTAAACAAAACAGTAGGCAAAACAAATAACTTTACCAATCATCTCTGAGGAGCGTGGTCACATGACAGTAGGGCGTTACAAGAACGGAGATTAATTAAGTCGCATAAAATAGCTACAAGGGAGTGATACCACCAGAAGTCGAAAGCTAAAATCAAATCTGTTAACTTACAAAAAAGTGAGGTAAAGCTCATGAGAAATGTTAGTAGGTATAAAAATGGAGACACTTAAGCTGTCGCGTAAAATAGCTTAAGGAGTGATACCAATGCCAAACAAGTGAACTATCGACAATAGTTTAATGCTGAAATCTTGTAACAAAGTACCGAGGTAACGCTTATGTTGATGTTTGATGTAAGTCGTTATAAGAACGGCGATAAGTAGGTCTCATTGAGTGGTCAGTGGGGAGATAGATCTCAATCATAAGAATCAGGGGTGATTACTATGATGATGAACTTAGGACGCTATAAAAATGGAGACACTTCAAGTTATTGCACAAAATAGCTTAGGGAGTGATACCAATGTAATAGAAAATCTTAAAATGGTTAAAAATCATTTATAAGTTGATGGAGGTAATTTATGATTGCTAGGTATAAAAACGGTGACACACCATAGCTCCTCCTTATGAAAATATTTTTTACAAAATTCCAAAAGGATGTTCTAATGACAATTGAAGAATCTTAAAAGCTCATTCTAGCGTGTAAGAATGAGCTTTTTGATATGTTGATTTTTGGCGAAAGACTCTTAGTTCTTATTGTTTAACTGAACCTTTCGAAGCAAGGCCAGTCTTTTTTGTTCCTCTACTAGAGATAAAAAAATTTGGTATTGTTTTTGAAGATGTGGCAGGAAACTTTTGGGGATTTTGCTATCAAAACTTAAGTTATCCAGAAAAATCGGTGCGCTACTATCTCTGTAAATTTGACCCTGAAAGAAGTAGTTATCAGTCACGATGTCAACAGAGATACGTGACGATCGCCAACGGCGTTTGCGCATGTATTTGGGTTTCCAACGGATCTTAAGCTGTTGATCCTTGATATACCAGCCCATGATGTCGATTTTGGCAGTCTGACCAGTTTTATCATCAAAGTAGGTCACAGGTATACTCAGGACTTGCTGGTTCCGTGGTGAGCTTAAAAAAGGATGGAAATCAGGGATGAAATCGTAGTCTTTGCTAGACACTTCGGACAAGTTATTTTCTTCTTTCACCTTGCCTCGACTGGTGTACTTGAAAAATTCAAAAACCTTACCTTGTCTTGCTAGTTTCTCCGACTCCAGTTGATACCTTGTCACCTGGTCACCTATATTTTTTGTTGTCTTGAGGTAATGCATGGTTTCTGGATCTTTAAAATATAGAGCGACTAGATTTTTAAGATGCTGACTGGGTGCCAGAAAGTGTAACTCATTTGGAAAAGCAAGGATTTGGATGTTGTGGACAGCAGCTAGGGGTACAGCTGCGATACCTGATAGGAGCTTTTCTTTTGTAAAGAGAGAGGCGACATCAAAATGACTGGTGTGGCCAAGATTATGTGTCATGTCAACAACAAAGAGGTTATTGTCCTGTTTGAAAGTGATGATGTAGGTATCAGTCTGCCCCGGTTTTTTAAGATCAAATTCAAGAGAAGTGATAGGGATACTATAGTAGTGGTTAAAGATCGGAAGCCCTAGTTCCTCTCCTAATTTCTTTTTACGGTAAAGCATTCTATTATTTTAGCATGAAGTTTGGCTTGAGAAAAGATAACAGATAGGGCTTAGTGTTTTCCTGAGTGATTTTTAAGTCTGACAAAAATAGAGCAGACACATTGACTTTTTTCTTGCATTATCCCCTATTCTTTGGTAGAATAATATCTTGTGAGTGCACCTCACTTACTCGTGGCGAAAGACCATGAGTCATTAGACCAAAAGAGGAGGAAAATATCAATGGCTAAATACGAAATTCTTTATATCATTCGTCCAAACATTGAAGAAGAAGCTAAAAACGCTTTGGTAGCACGTTTCGATTCTATCTTGACTGACAACGGTGCAACTGTTGTTGAATCAAAAGATTGGGAAAAACGTCGTCTTGCATACGAAATCCAAGATTTCCGTGAAGGACTTTACCACATCGTAAACGTTGAAGCGAACGACGATACAGCTCTTAACGAGTTCGACCGTCTTTCAAAAATCAACGGTGACATTCTTCGTCACATGATCGTTAAACTTGACGCGTAAGAAGGTAAATTATGATTAATAATGTCGTACTCGTTGGTCGCATGACCCGTGATGCGGAACTTCGTTACACACCAAGTAATGTTGCTGTTGCAACATTCAGCCTTGCGGTTAATCGTAACTTTAAAGGTGCTAACGGTGAACGTGAAGCTGACTTTATTAACTGTGTCATCTGGCGCCAGCAGGCTGAAAATTTGGCTAACTGGGCTAAGAAAGGTGCATTGATTGGCATTACAGGTCGTATTCAGACTCGTAACTATGAAAATCAACAAGGTCAACGTGTTTACGTAACTGAAGTTGTCGCTGACAATTTCCAAATGTTGGAAAGCCGTGCGGCACGTGAAGGTCACAGTAGTGGCTCATACAACGCTGGAGGATTTGATAACTCAAATTCATTCGGTGGTGGAGCTTCAACTGGTGGTTCATTTGGTGGATCACAACCTGCACAATCTACACCAAACTTCGGTCGTGACGAAAGTCCATTTGGTAATTCAAATCCAATGGATATTTCTGATGACGATCTTCCATTCTAAGAATGGGCAAAACGAATTAAATATATAAAGGAGAAATAAACATGGCTCAACAACGTCGTGGCGGATTCAAACGCCGTAAAAAAGTTGATTACATCGCAGCTAACAAAATCGAATATGTTGATTACAAAGATACTGAGCTTCTTAGCCG
>DBFVHV010000314.1:0-4958 GCA_048524165.1 Streptococcus sp. | reverse complement strand
CGTAGGGAAGTGCAAAAACTCTTGGAACAAGAGGAAAAGAAAAAAAGGGACTACTTTCAAGAAAAAGAGGATAAAGCTGTGAGCGAATTTAGACGTCGTAAAAATGAAACAACCAAAGGAAGGAAAGTTTCGAGTTTTGATAAACTCAAAGACCCTAAAAACATTCGATGGGTAATTGGAGGGATTGCTTTAGCTGCAGTGCTCATCCCTTTAATGACTTTAATGTGGTATAGTAATAACCAAAACGAAAATGAAACTAATCCTTGGAAAAATGGTCAATTGACCAAAAGCAAGGAAGAAGCGGCAGCATCATCAGAAAGTCAATCATCTCAAGTTGATACGTCATCTTTGTCTGATCAGCAGTTAGCAGATTGGGTTGTTTCTACCTATGCTGAAGAACAAGGCTCAACCGGTGATAATTATAAAAATCTAGGTTGGAGTGTTTATTCTTGGAAAGATGATGACGATGAATTGATTTATGCACAACTTTATGATGCATATGGTAATGATGTCCTCCTTTTCCGAGTAAACAAGAAGGGTCAACTTGAAGCTTATGGAGGTATTGACGGTTCAAGTGATTCATGGGATGTTGTTTCAAAAACTTATAAAACAAGCTAATTTAACCATGCTAAAGCACTAGCCAATAGTGGTTGAGACTGTCTTTTGACAGTCTTTTTTGGTATAATCTAAGGTAATCGTGTAAACAATTAAAAAGCTGACTGAGAGTATTGGAGAATCATGGTTCTACAGAACTTTTTTAGTGTCTTTAGATTTTTCAAGAGTCAAGCTAATAAAGGAGAGTTGTCGTGTCAGATTATTTATCGGTCACATCCTTAACCAAATATTTGAAAATGAAATTTGACCGTGACCCTTATTTAGAGAGGGTATATTTGACAGGTCAGGTTTCCAATTTTCGCCGACGCCCGAGTCATCAGTACTTTTCGCTTAAGGATGAAGGGGCAGTAATTCAGGCAACAATTTGGGCTGGGGTCTTCAAAAAACTTGGTTTTGACCTTGAAGAAGGAATGAAGATTAATGTTGTTGGTCGGGTGCAGATTTATGAGCCTAGTGGTTCATATTCCATTATTATTGAGAAGGCTGAGCCAGATGGTATTGGTGCACTCGCCATCCAGTTTGAACAGCTTCGTAAAAAACTGACTGCTGAAGGTTATTTTGATGATCGTCATAAGCAACCTCTTCCTAATTTTGTCAAGAAAATTGGGGTTATCACTAGTCCTAGTGGTGCGGTTATTCGAGACATTATTACAACGGTTAGTCGCCGTTTTCCAGGGGTAGAGATTCTGCTTTTCCCTACCAAGGTTCAAGGTGACGGAGCAGCACAAGAGATTGCTGAAAATATCCAAAAAGCCAATCAGAGGGAAGATCTGGATCTTCTTATCGTCGGCCGTGGTGGAGGTTCAATTGAGGACCTATGGGCCTTTAATGAGGAAATTGTAGTTCAGTCCATTTTTGAGAGTCGTCTACCTGTGATTTCAAGTGTTGGTCACGAAACAGATACGACTCTGGCGGACTTTGTAGCGGATCGCAGGGCTGCTACACCTACAGCAGCAGCTGAACTTGCTACTCCGATATCAAAGGCTGATACTTTGGTTTGGATTCGCGAAAGACAAAACAGAGCCTACCAAGCTTGTTTGAGGCGGATACAGTATAATCAGGAACGTTTAGCCCAATTATCACAATCGGTTGTTTTTAGGCAACCTGAGCGTCTTTATGATGGTTATTTGCAAAAGTTAGATCGCCTAACAACAAGGCTCGAAACCTTCATGAGTCAAGATTTTGAGCGCAAACAAAAATCAGCTGAACTTTTGAGACAGCGATTACATGGTCTAAATCTCTCGACTCGTCTTAAGAACTATCAAGATCGTCGAGAGTCCTTACATCGTCTTTTAGTGACCACAACTAAGAATACTATCAATGGTAACCGCGTTAGATTAGAGAAGGCTCAAGATGCCCTATTGTCTTTAGATACTAGCCGTATTGTTGCCAGGGGCTATGCTATTGTCAATAAAAACGATAAGCCCCTAACAAGTATCAAGGATATTACTGAAGGTGAGCAATTAACAATCCAAATGAGAGATGGAGAACTAGAAGTAGAGGTAAAAAATGTCAACGAAAAAAACATTTGAAGAAAATTTACAGGACTTAGAAGCTATCGTCACAAAACTTGAAACAGGTGATGTTGCTCTTGAGGATGCGATTGCTGAATTCCAAAAAGGTATGGCCTTGTCTAAAGATTTGCAGAAGACCTTGGAGGATGCTGAAAAGACCCTTGTTAAGGTTATGCAAGCAGATGGTACAGAAACGGAAATGGATGCCTAATGACCAAGCTTAAAAAAATTGATGCTGCTATACGTGATTTCTATCAAAAGAAAAACCTTCCAGTATCAAGTGATTTAATCACTGCTATTCTTTATTCAGTTGATAGTGGCGGTAAGCGTATCCGTCCACTGATTTTCTTGGATTTACTTGAAGGATTTGGTTTAGAGCTAACTCCCAGTCATTTCGATGTTGCAGCAAGTCTTGAAATGATTCATACGGGGAGTCTGATTCACGACGATTTACCGGCAATGGACAATGATGATTACCGTCGAGGACGTCTAACAAACCATAAAAAATTTGATGAAGCAACGGCAATTTTAGCTGGTGATTCTCTCTTTTTAGATCCCTTTGCACTTGTAGCCCAAACGGAGCTCTCTGCAGAGATTCGTGTTCAATTGATTCAAGCTCTATCACATGCGTCAGGGACCTTCGGTATGGTTGGTGGTCAGATGTTGGATATGAAAGGTGAAGGTCTGGAACTTGATTTATCGCAACTGGCTAAGATTCATGAGAATAAGACTGGTAAGCTTCTAACCTTTCCTTTTGTGGCGGCTGGTATTGTAGCCCAACAAGAAGACCGAGTCTTGGAAAAACTTCAAGAAGCTGGTCGCTTGATTGGTCTTGCTTTTCAAGTTCGTGATGACATTTTAGATGTGACTGCTGACTTTGATGCCTTAGGAAAAACACCTGGAAAAGATGTGGTCGCTGGAAAATCAACCTACCCTGCTCTTCTTGGTTTGGAAAAATCACATGCCATTCTCGAGGAATCACTAAATAAGGCTGAGGCCATTTTCAAAGACTTGGCTGAGGACCAAGGTTTCAAGCAAGATAATATTATGAAAATCATAGAAAGGTTAAGACTCCATGCCTAAGGAAAGAGTAGATGTCTTGGCTTATAAACAAGGCTTATTTGAAACGCGAGAACAAGCTAAACGCGGTGTTATGGCTGGTTTAGTTGTTAATGTTATCAATGGTGAGCGTTATGATAAACCTGGTGAAAAAATTGATGATGGAACAGAGTTGAAGCTCAAAGGCGAAAAGCTTAAGTATGTGAGTCGTGGAGGACTCAAACTTGAAAAAGCTTTAGCTGTTTTCAATCTATCAGTTGAAGATATGACAACCATCGATATCGGAGCCTCAACAGGTGGATTTACCGATGTCATGCTTCAAAATGGTGCTAACCTGGTTTATGCTGTAGATGTTGGTACCAATCAGTTAGTTTGGAAATTGCGTCAAGATGAGCGAGTGCGTTCTATGGAGCAATATAATTTTCGATATGCTGAACCTGTCGATTTCACAGAGGGATTACCATCATTTGCATCTATTGATGTTAGTTTCATCTCTCTTAATTTGATTCTACCGGCTTTGGCTAAGATATTGGTTGATGGTGGACAAGTTGTTGCTCTTGTGAAACCTCAATTTGAGGCAGGCCGTGAACAAATTGGAAAAAATGGGATTGTACGTGAGAGCAGTATCCATGAAAAAGTATTAGAAACCGTAACAGCTTTTGCAGTTGACTATGGCTTTTCAGTTAAAGGACTGGATTTTTCACCTATTCAAGGTGGTCATGGAAATATTGAATTTCTCGCACACTTGGAGAAGACAGATTCTCCTCAAAATGATGTTCAAACTTCAATCAAAGAAGTTGTAGCACAAGCACATAAGGAGTTTAAGAAGAATGAAGAAGAATGATCGTTTGGAGTTAATCCGAAAGATTGTCCAAGAAAATAAAATTACGACCCAGGGAGAATTGGTAAAATTACTCCAGGCTGAGGGGTTGAAGGCTACTCAGGCTACGGTATCACGTGAGATCAATGAAATTGGTATTACCAAAGTGCCAACCGAGGATGGCTCTTATATTTATGGGCTCTCAACTGCTCCTAGACGAGTAGGCGGATCTTCTGTTGCGAGCCGCCGCTTGTTGCGAATTGATCGACAACATGCCTTTATGAATATCTTAGTTCAGCCAGGAACTAGCCGTCTCATCAAAAAGATTCTTTTGGATGAATACAAGCATTTGATTTTTAGCGTAATTGCTGATGATGACACGCTCTTTTTGGTTGCTGAGTCAGAATTAGCAGCAATCGAATTACAGGGGCAAATCATCAAGTGGGTTGAAGAATAGGAGGAAGCATGCTTCTCGAAATTACGATAAAGAATTTCGCAATTATTGAAGAAATTTCTCTTAACTTTGAAAATGGGATGACTGTTCTTACTGGAGAGACAGGGGCAGGAAAATCGATTATCATTGATGCTATGAATCTTATGTTGGGTGCAAGGGCTTCTAGCGAGGTTGTCCGTCATTCAGCCCCCAAGGCGGAGATTCAGGGCTTCTTTTCAATCGAACAAAATCCAGCCCTGGTTAGTATCTTGGAAGACAATGGGATTCCTGTTGAAGATGAGTTGATTATCCGCCGTGAAATTTTCCAAAATGGTCGAAGTGTTAGCCGTATCAACGGTCAAATGGTCAATTTAACGACTCTTAAAGCTGTCGGCCACTTTTTGGTAGATATCCATGGACAGCATGACCAAGAAGAACTTATGAGACCCGCTCTTCACATAAGCATGCTTGATGCCTTTGGTGACAAGGATTTTTTTCAGGCAAAAAAAGAATATCA
>DBFVHV010000313.1:0-13469 GCA_048524165.1 Streptococcus sp. | reverse complement strand
TCCCTGTACCTTTGATAGCATCATCACTAAAGTCAACTTTATTAAGTGCTTTAATTTCTTCTTCAGTCAAGGCAACGATCTGTTCTGAGGTCATATTATTTTCAACAATAGATTTAATACGACCATTAAGTTTGCTAAGGTTCTCATTGGCAGCACTATTTTCAGTAAGCTTAAGCGCTACTTCTGCGTGTGTATCAGTTGATTCTGAACTTGCTGTTGAAGTTGGTGCTTCTACTACAGTCTCTGATGTAGAAGCTGGTGTAGAAACCGTAGCAATTGTTGCTGTTGGTGCTGTTGTATCTAATGAAGATGTCACTACCGTGTTAGTTGTCTTATCTTCAACTACTGATGGAGTTGTCTTGCTTGGTTGTGTTTCTGTTACTGGTGCTGTTGCAACCTCTGAATGTGCAACTGAAGATTCAACTGCTTCTGAAGTTGTTACACTTGTTGTAGTTTCACTGGCTACCGTTAGAGATGCTGTGCTTGTTTCTGGTGTTGTCGTCGCAGTAGCTACCGCTGGTGCTGTTTCTGTAACTTGATCAGCTTTAACCTGAGTTGCACCTAAAAATGCCAAGGTCCCAACGAGAGCTGATGTTGCTCCCACTGCTGCAACCTTACGGATGCTATAACGCATCTTCTTGCACTCTGCTTGTTTCGGTGCTACTGTTTTTGAATGTGAATTAACTGTACTATACATATAAACTCTCCTTTTATGTTTTCACATGTTTCATTCTATCATTTTTTAATCTAATTTCCAATCTTTTTTTAATGACAAAATAGTATTTTTTGTAAAAAATTGTTTTTTTGTTAAAATATTAACTATAAAAACAATTAAGAAGATAGGTAATATCACTATATGAAAGCAAAAAATTTGTATTTGTTTTTAATTCTCATTTTTTTAATCTTATTGTTTGTTTTTACAAGAAAAAATGAGAGCGTTAACAACATTTCTCAGAAAACACGTAAACCTCAAAGGAGTCAAAGCTTCCATCTAGCGACTAATGAAGGATGGTCCAATGACCTCCAAACTATCGTATGGAATGAAGCTAAAAATTACTATGACATCTACTTTCTTCATTCTGTGGATGGGGCTACTGACCCTCTTGGCCCTAGTGGTCAAGATTGGACACATACAACCACTAAAGATTTTATCACCTATAGTAAACAAGAGACAGCTATACCAGCAAAAGGTGGAGATTCTCAAGAAGGATGGCAGTCTGCTTGGACAGGGAGTGTCGTTACTGATAGTCGAGGAATTGCTGATGGGCAAGATGCCGAATCTGTAGCCTATTTTACTGGGCTCATGGATGATGGAAGCCAAGCTATTTATGCTAGTGCTTCAACTAACCAGGGGGCTGGCTTTACTCGAGAATTAAAAGATGGTAAACCTTTATTGACAAAAGAACAATCCTATAATGGTAAAGACTTCCGAGACCCCTATGTATTCCACTTTAAAGACAGACTCCTCATGTATGTTGCTGAAGGTGATGCCTTAGGTGTTTATCAATCTCAAGATGGTATCAACTGGACCAAAGCTGATAGCAATGGAGTCTCCAAAATCCTGCCCGAAACTTTTTTTAAAGGTCGTAACTGGACGGACAACGCTCCTGTCGAGTGTCCGGTATTAAAAACAATGACTAGAGCTGACGGTCAGAACAAACAAGTTCTCTTTTTTGGAGCCAAAGATACAACTTCCGGTGAGACAAGTGGGACCTACTATACTGTTGGGCATTTGGATGAGAACGGCTTATTTATAGCAGAGACAGAGACAAGGCGCCTAGATCAAGGGTCAGACTATTATGGTGCTAACTTCACTGGAAGTGACCATATTGAAGAAAGTAATCATAGCCTTATCAGTCTTGGTTGGGTGGGTAATTGGAACTACTTCACTTCTGGTATTCATAGTGACGAAGAGGCTAAAAGTGATTTTCTAACAACTGTTGGTTTTTACACTACCCCCAGAAAGCTACAACTGGACAAGGATGGTATCATTAAGTCCACTCCGCTTTATACAGATAAACAATTGACCCTTCAAAATCAAAATGGCAACATTTCAAGTCAAAGACCGCTCACCAGTGACAATAGAAGCCCTTGGGTTGATGAAAGTCACAATCAAAGTGCTAATGGCCTGCTTGATCTTGCTGGAAAAAGTAGTACAGGTTACTACCAGTTACATTTTTCAAACGTCAAGCAAGAAGGAGGATATATCTACATTGATATTTGGCAAGGAGCTGATTATGTTAAGATCGCCTACCAAATAGCGAGCGGTATCTATCAGGTTTCTGCATATGCTGCTGAGCTAAATCACAGCATAGATGGCAGTCAAACTGCTTCTTCTTACTATTACGATGGACTCTTGGGGAACGGTCAAGGTTATAAAGCTGACAGTCGTTATAAGGAAACTGACAATATCACTCTAACGCTTATTACAGACAATCGTAGCTTAGAAATTTTCTTTCCTAATGGTCAATCCTACACTCTAGCTAGGTTTAACACCTCTGGCAAGCAAGATATCAAAGTATTCTCCACCCAGGAGGATCTTCTACTAAATTTGAAAATCTACGATATCCATCCTCATAAACAAGAAACGTAATACTGTTTGCATCACTTTAGAACGTAGACAAACTATTTCGAATACGTCGTAAGCTAGGAAGCTATGAAAAAAAGTAGAATAATCTTATGTTGCGAGGGAAGTGAGCAGTTATCGAGACTTTCTGCCGTGATAAAAACTCCTGAAACCATAGAGTTTCAGGAGTTCGGAAGTTTTGAGACCTCAGACTCACAACTTAGTCATGGAACTTCGAAGAAGGTCTCAGACATCTGATATCGTCTAAGGAAAGTTTCAAAAGAAGACTCTGCCTTAAATTTAAAGTGATGCCATTGCATCACTTTTCTTATTTCCCAAAGACAGAAATCAGACGTTTCACGCCCTCAGCAACAACTGTAGTTGGCGTAGCTACGTTAAAGCGGAAATGTTTTTCTCCTTCGGAACCAAAAGTAATACCGTCATTTAGCACTACCTTCGCTTCTTCTTTAAGCAAACGTCCAAGTTCATTGTGATCTTGATCATAGGCTGAAAAATCAAGCCAGACCAAGTAAGTTCCCTCAGGTTTCATGACTTTAATATTGGTCTTTTCACTAAGCTCCTTAGTTAAAAGGTCAATATTAGTTTCAAAGACTGTCTTCAATTCCTCTAACCAAGGTTGACCGTAGGTCAAGGCAGCTTGTGTTGTAATCAAGCCAATAGTTGGAATTTCGTGTTGATTATTAGCCAATTGCTTTTGTTTAAAGGCTTTACGTAATCCTTCATTTTCAATAATGGTGAAACTGTTTTTGGTACCAGCAATATTAAAGGTTTTTGTCGCTGAACTAAGGACCAAGGTAAAATCCTTATAAGCGTCTGAAATCGTATTTAGAGAGATGTGCTTATTCCCATATAAGGCCAAGTCTTGATGGATTTCATCAGATACTAAAAGGACACCATGTTTCTGGCAGAGGTCTGCCACCTTGGTCAATTCTTCCTTAGTCCAGACACGGCCACCTGGATTATGTGGACTACAAAAGACATAGAGTTTTACATCATTGTCTACGATATCACGTTCCAATTGCTCAAAATCAATTTCAAAATGCCCGTTAACCTTAACAAGACTATTCTCAATCAACTTACGATTATTCAAGCGGACAGAACGGGCAAAAGGCGGATAAACTGGTGTGTTGATAAGAACAGCATCGTCTTCTTTGGTAAAGGCCTGAATAGCTGTTGAAATGGCAGGAACAACGCCTTCAATAAGGACAATACTCTCTTTATCAACTGAATAGCCATGTTGATTTTTTTCCCAATCTATGATGGATTGATAAAGCTCATCACTTGGATAAGGGTAACCAAAGATATGCGTCTCAGCATAGTTGATGACCGCATCTCTAATTTCAGGAACAGGTAAGAAGTCCATGTCCGCAACCCAAAGCTCAAGTAGTTCTGGATTACTTTCGGCTTCGTGCCATTTCATTGTATTTTGGTCTAAGCGATTTGGTTGTGTTGTAAAATCATAACGTGTCATAAATAACTCCTTAAAGACTAAGGGCATTTTCCAAGTCAGCAATTAAATCTTGTGCAGCTTCAATACCAATTGAAAGACGAAGTAAGTCATCCGTCAAACCATAGGAAGCACGCACATCACTTGGAATATCTGCGTGAGTTTGTGTCGTTGGGTAGGTAATCAAACTTTCAACACCACCTAGGCTCTCTGCAAAGGTAAAGACCTTTAGGGAATTGATAATAGTAGGAATCTTGTCTTGATTCACCACTTTGAAGGAAATCATACCACCCTTGCCTGGATAGAGGACTTCCTTAACAGCTGGTGACTTCTCTAAGAAAGCTACAACTTCATGAGCATTAGCTGTCGATGCCTCCATACGAAGTTTTAAGGTCTTAAGACCACGCATGAGCATATAACTATCAAATGGTGACAAGGTAGGACCGGTCGTATTGAGGTTATAATAAAGTTTATCGTAGAATTCTTGGTTGCTAGTCACAACAACACCAGCTAAAACATCATTATGCCCTGATAGGTATTTAGTAGCTGAATGTACAACGATATCAGCACCTTGAGTAATCGGGGTTTGGTAGATTGGGCTATAGAAAGTATTATCAACAATAACCACCGCACCCTTTTCATGGGCAATCTGAGCTACTTTCTCAATATCAAACTCAATCATAAGTGGGTTTGTCGGTGTTTCGATGTAGACAATATCAGTATCTTCTGTAATAGCCGCAATCATCTCATCTTCTGTGTTAGTGTATTCAAAGAAGAAACGTCCTTCTTTTTCTTTGTCGTTGAACCAACGGAAAGAACCTCCATAAAGGTCACGCGCAGCGACAACCTTGCTACCTACAGGGAAAATCTCAAAGGCCAAAACAATAGCGCTCATCCCTGAACTTGTCGCAATAGCATAGTCTGCCTTTTCAATAGCAGCTAGTGTTTTTTCCACCGTTGCACGGGTTGGATTCTTCGTTCGTGTATAGTCAAAACCAGTAGAATGTCCAAACTCTGGGTGTTGGTAAGTTGTTGAAAAATGAATCGGTGAAGCCAAGGCTCCTGTTGCTTCATCGGAATTGATTCCAGCATGCGCCAGAATGGTTTCTAATTGATATTCTTGTGTCATAATTTGTCCTTTCTACTTGGTAAAGTGGATATACTCCATATCTATGTCCTCTATTTTATCACTATTTTCTGAAAAATAATGGTAAGTCCATCATACGGATTCTTGATAGTTAGTTATAATTAATAACTATAGCCTTTTAGGCATACTCTATATGTATTAGCAATAACTAAAAAGTAAGCCATCGGCTTACTTTTAATCAAATAGTCGGTACCTTATTTCCTCTAGTGCCATAATGATAAATGGACAAGCAAGTAAATAGAGCCAATCATCAAGTCCAATTGGGGCTGTATTAAATAGCGTGTGGAAGAGAGGTACATAGGACAGGATAATAAAGAGAATGATTTCTAATACAATCCCTAGACTAATAATCCTATTAGCAAAAGGGTTAACTTGGAAGATAGAACCCCTGCCCTTACGACTATTCATAGCCATACCAATCTGAGTAAAGATAATAGCTCCCAAAGTCATGGTGGTTGCCTCTCGGTAGAGGGGACCTGAGCTAGCCAAATGGTTCAAATTTCCTTGATTTACCCAATAATTAAGAAAGAAAGCACCCATAGCCAAGGTTGCTTCAATCAATCCATACCAGACAAAAGCTTTAAGCAATAGTTGGCGATTGAGTAAGCGGTCCGATAAACGTCTTGGCGGCTTGTCCATCACTCCTTCTTCAGGTGGTTCAACTCCCAATCCCAAAGCAGGTACCATATCTGTTCCTAAGTCAATAGCTAGAATTTGCATAACTGTTAAAGGAAGAGGAATGCGACCCAAAGAGAACAAGAAGAAGGCAGATGGTACAGCTTCCGGTGTATTGGAATTAAAAATATAGGTCAGGAATTTTTGAATATTTCGATAAACGGCACGTCCCTCTTCAACAGCATGGACTATAGAAGCAAAATGATCATCCGTTAAAATCATATCGGCAGATTCCTTGGCGACATCAGTCCCAGATATTCCCATAGCTACCCCGATATCAGCCTTTTTCAGAGCGGGGGCATCATTTACTCCATCACCAGTAACAGCGACAACTTCGCCAAGTTCCTGAAGTGCATTGACCACACGGTATTTTTGTTCAGGGGCTACACGGGCAAAAACAATCTCCCCTTTAAGCGCTTCTTTAAGCTGATTGTCATCCATGTCAGTTAGTTCAAGTCCTGAAACAACACGCGCATCATCACCCTGCACAATTCCGATTTTCTTGGCAATACTAAGAGCCGTCAAGCCATAGTCACCTGTAACCATGATAATACGAATATTAGCTCGGTGACATTTTGCAATAGCTTCACGTACACCCTGACGTGGGGGATCACTCATGGCAACAAGACCTAGAAAGACCATATTTTCTTCCAAAGTCTGCATATTCCACTTGTCTTCTCCAATATGCTCACTTTCTAAGGGTCTATAAGCCACAGCTAAAACACGCAAGCCGTCACGAGCAAATTGATCGTTAGCTGCAAGAATAGCCTGACGTTCTGTAGCAGTCATAGATTTGATTGCCCCTTGACCATCATAACAGTCTGAGCAAAGCTCCATGACTTCTTTAGGCGCACCCTTGGTAATGGAAATCTGGTGACTGCCATCCAGACTTTTTTCGAGACTATGTACCGTAGTCATTCGTTTACGATCCGAATCAAAAGGAATTTCCTTGAGACGAGGGGCCCAAGTGTGATTTTCATTTAAATTAATCCCTGCTTTTTCGGCTAAAACATTAAGACAAGCCTCAGTCGGATCACCTAAAATCGTATAATTGGGATTGTCAGCACTTGGCGCAACCACTTGAGCATTACTAGCTAAGTGAGAAAAGCGAACCAGACGATTCAGGAGGTCATTCTCCTTCAGAGAAACAGGGTGGCCATCCTTCTCGATATGCCCTTCTGGTGCGTAACCTAGCCCAGTTACCTCATAATTACCTGACAAGGTCCATAAATGATTAACTGTCATGGCGTTTTGAGTTAGGGTCCCTGTTTTATCTGAGCAAATAACAGAGGTCGCTCCAAGAGTCTCAACCGAAGACAACTTCTTAACCAAAGCATGATCCTTAGCCATGCGCTGAACGGCCATGGCTAGAGATAGGGTGACTGTGGGAAGAAGGCCCTCGGGAATAAAGGCAACAATCATCCCCAGGGTAAAGATAAAGGCTTGAGACAAAGGTTGGTGGACAAATAGGGTTGCTGCAACCATAAAGAAGAGACCAACAGAGACTGCAATAACTGAAATTTGCTTGGTTAAATGGTCTAATTCTTTCTGAAGAGGACTTTTTTCCTGAGTAAGGTTTTGTGTCAAATCTGCAATTTGTCCAAACTCAGTTTTCATCCCGATAGCAGATACTATAAAATGCCCAGAACCAGAAGAAACTGTAGTTCCAGCAAACACCCTATTGTCATATTCTAACTCGGTTTTTTCAGGTTCTAAATCCGCTTGGTCTGACTTGTAAATAGGGTTAGACTCACCAGTAAGAGCAGACTGATTAACCCGCAAATCTGTCACGGCAACCAAACGTCCATCTGCAGAAATACGGTCTCCTTCTTCAATGAAAACCAAGTCTCCTGGCACCAAGTCCTGAGCAAGAATCTTATCTTCTTTCCCATCCCGAAGAACCCGTGTGTAAGATGGAAGAAGCTTATTAAGGGCTGCCGTAGCCTGACTTGCTCTATATTCTTGAATAAAACTAAAGAGACCATTAATAATGTCGACCAACCAAATAGCAATCCCCAACTCTAGACTATGAGAAAGCATAGCGATAAAGCCACCAATCCACAATAAGAGGGCCATGAGACTGGTAAAATGTCTGACAAAAGTCAACCAAATAGGTTCTTTCTTATTTTCTTTCAACTGGTTAGGACCATAGGTTGCTTGTCTCTTTTTTACTTCTTGTGAGCTTAAGCCTTGAGGACTTGTTTGCAACACCTGATAAACCTGATCAGGGGCACAGGTCCCTAATTTAGCACCTTTCTGTCTAGAATTACTCATAATCCTTTCCTCAATTCTAAATCATTAAAACGATTTCATATTTTCACCCCTATTATACTCCTTTTTTCAGAAAAGGTTGAAACGAAAAACCAAGCCACAAGACTTGGTTACAAATACTATTTAATATGTAATTTAGAACGAAGGCTAGTAGCTCGGGCACCCAACAATTGGTCGGCCATACGGGTCACAAGAGCAAGCACTCCATAGACCAAAACGCCAAGGCCTCCTCCAATCACTAAGTAAATCACGCTACCCATACGACTTGTTGGAGATAGGACAAATTGGAACAACCAATAGAAAACAGCAACTGGAATAGCCATGAACATTGTAAGAATACAAATGAGTAGAGCTTTTCTAAAGACTGTCTTACGACTAAAGTGAGTAACTGTGTGAAGGCGATTATACATCAAAGCAATAGGAACTCCTAACCCGATGGCTGTTGAAATAACCGGACCGAGGGCTCTTAAGAAAATAATCAACGGTAGCTGTAGAATAGCCTTAACCAGCACCCCAATCACAAAATAATTGATAGCTTTACGGGTCTCAAAGATAGCCTGAAGCATTGGTGCTAAAACACTATACAAGGCCAAGAAAATCACTTGAATCAAACTAGCTACAAAGAGCAAATGAGCTTGACTGTCTGGTGCCCCATAAAAGACTGTGTAGAGTGGTTTGGCCAAAATCACTGAACCCACAATGGCGGGTACAATAAAGAGCAAGAGCAACTGAAGATTATTAATAATGAGTTTGGCTGCTCCCCGAAGATCCTTTTTAACCATATTTTCTGTCAGGAGTGGAATGCCGACCCCAGCAATAGAAATAGCAACGGCAATCAAAATCATGGTAATCTTACTTGGGTTTGAAGACAAATAAGCATATAGAACCTGAAGCTGACTGTTACTATAGCTTGTAAACTGCTCCATAGTACGGATAAAGGTCCATTGGTCAATCAACTGGAAAAGTTGAACCGCTGATCCAGTGATAATGAAGGGAATGGCTTCCTTAAATGTCTCAATAACAATTGCAGTTGGATTGATATCAGGATGAACGGCCTGCTTACCAAAAAGACTCTTGAGCTTGCCTTCCTTCCAAAGATAGAAGAAAAGTACCCCATAACTAGCCAACATACCGATGAAAGCAGCAAAAGTCGATTGGACAACTGCAGTCACGTAGTCACCTGTACCAATTTTCATGATGAAGAAAGTCGCCAATAGCATCCAAATGACACGGATAATCTGCTCTGCAATCTGACTTAGGGCATAAGGCTTCATGTTGTTAAAGCCCTGGAAAAAGCCTCGTAAAACAGACATAGATGGGAAAATGACAACCGCCCAAGAAAGGCTGCGCATTACTCGAACCAGGTCTTCGTCTCCCCCAGAAAGATATGACATCCATGGAGAAGCAAAATACATGAAAACACCAAAAATTAGTCCAAGCCCAATCATATAATACAAGATACGTTTGAGTAAGAAGAAACTCGTTTCCATCTTTCCAAGTGTGTTATATTTTGACACCTGCTTGGCAATGGCGACTGGAATCCCTGCTGTCGAAATCAAAAGGAAAAGGGCATAAATATTATACCCCTGACCAAAGAGGGCATTGGCTTGGTCGCCCTGTTTGCCCATCCAAGCATACCAAGGAATAATATAGAGTGCCCCTAAGAGACGACTGATAATATTGGATGCTGTCATCCATGCCGTCCCTCTTAGCATTTGCTGCTGCTGCGTGTCAGTTTTAGTTTCAGTCATAATTTTCTTTCTAGAGAATAAAATATAATCTAGTTTATTATAAACTTTTGGCTGTGACTTGTAAAACAAGAACATTAAGGCTAAAATAGGAACTATGATTACTATTGAACAAGTTCTAGAGGTTCTCAAAAAGGACCATAATTTTAGAGATATTATCGACCAAGAGCACTACTACTATTCATGGACCGGAGTGACTTTTGATCATCTTTCTTACGACAGTCGTGATATCACACCATCTACCCTATTTTTTGCTAAGGGCGCTGGCTTCAAACCTGAGTTTTTGGAGAGTGCTGTCCAGGCTGGATTAGGCTTCTACGTGGCTGAAAAAGATTACCAAGTGGGAATCCCCGCCATTATCGTGTCAGATGTCAAACAAGCCATGAGTCTCGTTGCCCAGACCTTCTACCAACACCCTCAAGACAAACTTAAATTATTAGCCTTTACGGGGACAAAAGGGAAAACAACTGCGGCTTACTTTGCTTATAATATTCTTAAGCAAAGTCATAAGCCTGCCATGCTCTCAACCATGAACACGACACTTGATGGAAAAAACTTCTTCAAGTCTAACTTAACTACACCTGAGAGTTTGGACCTTTTCCGTATGATGGCTGAAGCTGTTGATAATGGCATGACCCATCTGATTATGGAGGTCTCAAGTCAAGCCTATCTAACCAAGCGTGTCTATGGTTTGACCTTTGATGTTGGTGTCTTTCTTAACATCAGCCCAGACCACATTGGTCCTATTGAACATCCAACATTTGAAGATTACTTCTACCACAAGCGTCTCCTTTTGGAAAATAGTCAAGCAGTTGTTGTCAATAGTGGTATGGATCACTTCGATTTTGTTGCTGAGGAAGTCGCTGATAAAGACCACGACTTCTATGGTAAGGACTCTGAAAATACCGTTCAACATAGCTCAGGTTTTAGCTTTAAAGCAAAAGGTAAGCTGGCTGGTGATTACGATATCCAACTCATTGGTGACTTTAATCAAGACAATGCTATGGCTGCTGGTCTAGCCTGCTTACGTCTTGGAGCTAGTCTTGAAGACATTAAAAAAGGGATCGCTCAAACCTCTGTTCCAGGCCGTATGGAAATTCTCACTCAGGCCAATGGTGCTAAGGTATTCGTCGACTATGCTCACAATGGTGACAGCCTAGACAAGCTCTTGCAAGTCGTAACCAGCCACCAAAAGGGTAAGATTAGTTTGATTCTAGGAGCTCCTGGGAATAAGGGCGAAAGCCGTCGTCAAGACTTTGGTCACGTCCTAAACACCTACCCCGAGGTAGATGTCATCTTGTCTGCTGATGACCCTAACAAGGAAGATCCCCTAGCAATCTGCCAAGAAATTGCTAGCCATATCAGTCGCAAGGTTCGTATCATTGTTGATCGAGAGGAAGCTATTAAAACAGCTATGGCCGAGACTACAGACTCAGAGGATGCTGTCGTTATTGCCGGTAAAGGTGCTGATGCTTTCCAAATTGTCGAAGGGAAACGCGCCGACTATCCCGGTGATATTGAAGTCGCTAAAAAATATTTGTAAAGACTGAATTAAAAAGGTTCAATGACATGTCATTGAACCTTTTTGAGTTATCTAAATATTACATATTAAAGCGATACTACCTATAACGTCGCAATTGAGGTGGGGTATAAGACTGAACAAAGGCCTCAATTTCAGAAAAATCATCCGTAAAGAGAAATTTTGCAGCCGTTTCAGCCTCTAAAAAATCATGAGCAACCATGGTATCTAACATGGCCTTCACGGCATCGTAATAGCCGTTGAGGTTAAAGAAAACACAGGGTTTGTCCAACTTACCCACACAAGCAGCCGCAATGGCTTCTGAGATTTCTTCAAGGGTTCCAAGACCTCCTGGAAGGGCGATAAAGAGCTCACCTTGCTCTAACATGGCAGTCTTGCGCTCTGCCATCGTTTCTACTATAGTCATTGAGATCAATCCCTCATAAGCAATTTCCCTATCTTTGAGAAACTGTGGCATGATACCATGAACCTGACCTCCATATTCCAAAACCGTATCACCTAGAACTCCCATAAGTCCCATCTTACTGCCACCATAAACTAGGGTATGACCATTTTTAGCAATCCATCTCCCCAAGGCAATCGTTGCTTCTTTAAAGCTAGGATTGTCACCCATATTAGCTCCCAAATAGACTGTTACTTTCATCGAAGTCCTCCTTTTACTCTATTATAACGCAAAATTCCTGCCATAACTGACAGGAATTTTTGCTTAGTCTTTACGCTCCAAATTACGAAGCATCTCATCAATTTTATTACCGTATTCGATAGACTCATCCTTGATAAAGGTCAAATCTGGAATCTTATACATAGTCAGATTTTTACCAAGTTCTCGCTTGATGGTACCAGTCGCTTTTTCAAGACCAGTTTGCGCTTTTTGGTTGTCTGATGCTAAAGTAGAGTGAATGGTATAGAAAACCTTAGCCGCCGACAAATCACCAAGCATTTGAACATCTGTGATGGTTACATCTTGAACACGTGGATCACGAACCTTCTTTTGAAGAATTTCGTTGACTTCACGTTTGATTTCCATCCCAACACGATCTACACGAAATGAATTTCCCATAGTCTTATCCTTTCTTTTTTATAATGTAACAAAAGCCAGGCCAGTTGACCCAGCTTTGTCCCCTAAATAAGCTTCCTTAGAAATCTGACGTGATTAACGTTTGATTTCTTCCATGATGTAAGCTTCGATAACGTCATCAACTTTAATATCATTATAATTTTCAATCATCAAACCACCCTCTTGAGCGTTTCCGACTTCTTTAACGTCATCTTTATAGTGTTTCAAGCTTGCCAATTTACCATCAAAAATAACGACGCCATCACGAATGACACGGGCACTTGAATCACGAGTGATTTTACCATTAGTAACCATGAATCCACCGATTGTTCCGACTTTAGAAACTTTGAAGGTTTCACGGATAACTGCTTCACCAATGATTTTTTCTTCAAATTCAGGATCAAGCATCCCTTTCATGGCATCTTCGATTTCTTCAATAACCTTATAGATGATGCTATGAAGACGAATTTCAACTTCATCAGTTTCCGCTTGTTGACGCGCCTGTGGTGTAGGACGAACGTTAAATCCGATAACAACAGCATCTGAAGCTTCAGCAAGCGTAATATCAGATTCGTTAATAGCACCAACTGCTGAGTGAACAACATTTACACGAACACCCTCAACATCAATCTTAAGGAGGGATGCTGCCAAGGCTTCAACAGAACCTTGTACGTCAGCCTTGATGATAACATTAACAGTCTTCAACTCACCAGCTTTAAGGGTATCAAAGAGGTTATCAAGACTAACACGATGTGTTTGTTGACGTTGTTTCATAAGAGCACGTTTTGCACGCTCTTCACCAGCAGCACGAGCTGCCTTTTCATCTTCATAAACTGCAAAATGGTCACCAGCCATAGGCGCCTCATTCAAACCAGTGATTGAAACCGGTGTTGAAGGCGCAGCAGTCTTAATACGACGGCCAAGATCATTGGTCATAGCACGAACTCGTCCGAAAGTATTACCAACAACGATTGGGTCTTGAACATTCAAAGTACCT
>DBFVHV010000312.1:0-2209 GCA_048524165.1 Streptococcus sp. | reverse complement strand
AGACAGAGTCCTAAAGTCATTCAACACATTCCAGCAAGCCCCTATCAAACATAAAAAATGTCGCAAAAGCAACATCATAACGACGACGATAACCAGACTAAAAATGGTATGGTACGTGGTCTTCAAAACAGGCACGTTCAGCTGATTGCCATCGCTGGTACAATCGGTACAGGTCTCTTCCTTGGGGCAGGACGTTCCCTTTCCCTAACAGGACCTTCAATCATCCTTGTTTATATGTTGACAGGTGTCTTCATGTACCTCATGATGCGAGCTATCGGTGAGATGCTCTACATGGATCCGGACCAACATACCTTTATTAACTTTATAACGAAATACCTTGGTAAAGGCTGGGGGTTCTTCTCAGGCTGGTCTTACTGGGTATCGCTGGTATTTCTGGGTATGGCAGAAATTACAGCCGTTGCGAACTATGTGCAGTTTTGGTTTCCAAGTTGGCCTGCCTGGCAGATTCAGATTGTCTTCCTGATTATCTTGAGTTCGGTAAACTTGATTGCGGTTAAGATTTTCGGGGAAGTTGAGTTTTGGTTCGGGATGATCAAGATTGTTACCATTCTTGCCTTGATAGCTACAGGGATATTTATGGTAGCAACAAACTTTGAAACACCAGCTGGGCATGCGAGCCTTACTAACATTACACAAGGCTTCCAGATGTTCCCTAAAGGTTGGGTAAGCTTTGTCATGACCTTCCAGATGGTTTTCTTTGCCTACCAAGCTATTGAGTTTGTAGGGATTACAACATCTGAGACAGCAAACCCTCGCAAGGTGTTGCCAAAGGCAATCAAGGAAATTCCGATTCGTATTGTAATCTTCTATGTGGGAGCGCTCATTGCCATCATGGCTATCTTCCCATGGCAGAAGCTCCCAGTTAATGAGTCACCGTTTGTAACGGTCTTCCAAATGGCTGGTATCAAGTGGGCAGCAGCTTTCATTAACTTTGTTGTCTTGACAGCAGCAGCCTCATCTTTGAACTCAACACTTTATTCAACTGGTCGTCACCTTTTCCAAATCGCTAGGGAAACACCAAACAGTAAGGTTATGAAATCTTTGAAACTTGATACCTTGGCACGTAATGGTATTCCTTCTCGTGCCATCATTGTATCAGCTATCGTGGTATGTATCTCAGCCTTTATCAATGTCTTACCTGGTGTGTCTGACGCCTTCGCTTTGATTACCGCATCATCATCAGGAGTTTACATCGCTATCTACATCTTAACCATGCTTGCTCATCTCAAGTACCGTAAATCTCAAGAATTTATGGCAGATGGCTTCCTTATGCCAGCTTATAAAATTCTTAATCCTGTGACTATCGCATTCTTTGTCTTCGTCTTTGTTTGTCTCTTCTTGCAAAAGTCAACTGTTGTCGGAGCTATTGGAGCAGCAATCTGGATTGTGGTATTCAGTATCTATAGTAATTTGAAACATAGTAAATAAACCAAGCTAACTCACCTTTCTGGTGAGTTTTTTATTGCAAAAAAAGGACACAAAGTCTCCTGGTTATAAATTATGCAATGCTTTCTTGGTTTCCATGTTGAAAGAACTCACCTAAGAGGTTTTTGCTACGGTGAAAAATAGCAGGCTGGTGATTGTTGTGTGCACGCCCATTTACATCTAGTTTGGCCCATTCAAGGGCTTGATAAGCATTTCGATCTGATACCGTGGAAGTACCAATGTAGCTGTAGATACCTGCCTGAGAAAGAATAAAGCCTTGAAGTTGGCGAATGTGTTCGTCGTTAAGTGCTTCTGAAAAATATATCTTAACAGTCTTATAAGTTAAGGCTTGAACAGACTCAACGATAGGCGATTCTGCTAAGAGGTGTAGCAATGCTTGATGCTTAGTAAAGTACTTATCATAGTCCATTGGAAGAATAATAGTATGGGCAATCCAATCCTCTAAATTAGCTCTAGCTTTTTTACTAAGTCCTTTGGCTGTAATATTGAAGGTATCTATGGTGAAAGGAAGCTGGTCGATGTGAGCAGTGTTTGAACCATATGCCTTTCTGAAAAGCGGTGTACTTGATAGAATATGTCCAGTAGGTGAAATAATAGCCAAGGCGGTTTCCTTGGTTTGGTAACCAAGTTCCTGACATTCCATGCTAGCGTAAGTGTCTTTAAATTCAATAATTGCTCTTGTTTTCATCGTGTAACTCTCTTTCCGTTAGTTTATAAACTAACAATAGTTTATCATGACTTA
>DBFVHV010000311.1:0-4343 GCA_048524165.1 Streptococcus sp. | reverse complement strand
AGCAATAAATAAGTTTGGAAATCTTAGATATAAGAGAAAGAGAGGTTTTTTGCCTCTCTTTTTGATTCATTTGCTTGGAGATTTTAAGGAGCTGCTTGCCAGGGGGTGCAGATTCTTTTATAATGAAGGCATCACATATAGGAGAGGCGCAATGAGAAACCGTAGAAAACTGAGAAGGTATATTATTAGCTACGATATTGTCATGACGGTTCTAGCCCTTCTTTCCATAGGGTTAGTGGTTTTTGATTTGGTCGGGTTAATTACTATTGGGAAACGCCCTTTTCTATTTCTTGATCAGGCCAGTACTCTTATATTTGCTTTAGATTATGCAATTCGTTTCTCCTTGGCACCTCGGAAGTGGATTTTTGTTAAAACGCATGTCTTGGACTTGTTGGCTATTATTCCTTACAATGAAGTCTTCACCTTCCTTCGTTTTTCAAGGGTGGGACGCTTTGCTCGCTTAGCAAAAATCTCACGTCTGATTGGTCTAAGTAGTAAGCTTAAGCATATCTCGAATCGTATTAATCGTAGAAATGGTTTTTACTTTTTGCTTTCGGTTAATAGTATTATCATCCTTATCGGTAGTGCTATTATCGCCCGTGTGGAGCATCATAATTTTATAGATGCTATTTGGTGGTCTGTGGCAACAGTTACCACAGTAGGTTACGGGGATATTGTCCCTAAAACCCTTGTAGGGAAGGCAGTTGCTGTTGTGCTCATGTTTAGTGGAATTGCTACTCTGGGGTTGTTGACTAGCTCTCTTAATAATATTTTTGTGCGTTCAGGTCGCCAAACTGAACGAAAATTAGCTGAGCTTGAGAAGGAGTTGGCTGAGCAACGTGTCATTCTTGAGGAAATCAGAAGTACGGTGCTTGCTATGAATAGGAAAATGGATGAGACCGACGACTAGGTTTTCTATGGATTAAAGATTGTGCTTCCTATAATGGAGGCACTTTTTTGCCCCTATTTCCCATAACCAGTAAGCTCTCTAACTAGGCCTTTTTGTCAATTAGTCCAAAATTTGATAGAATGAACCCTGTATACTTTTATTTGAGAGGTCCTTATGACCAAATTTAATTTTTTCTTAGTGGTGGAGGCTCTTCTTTTAACTCTAGGCTTAATCACCATCTTTAATAATGATATTATCCGTTTTATTTTCATACTGGTTTTAACCTTGTTGGCCGTTCGCTTTTTTAACAAGGAGTCCAAGAGCGACTTTGTCTTGACGATCTGCTTGATTTCACTTTTTTTGGTTTCCATGTGGAATATCTATGTGGTTCTTGCTATCTTAGTGGGTGTAGCCTATGTCATGATTAACCATTTTTCACAGGTCAAGAAAAAGAACCGCTACGCTCTCATTCAATTTAAGGAAGATGACTTGAATCCACAGGCTGTGCGAAATCAGTGGATTGGAACTCGTATGGAACCTGTCAGTGATCGCTATGACTTTGATGATATTAATATTATCCGTTTCTTTGGGACAGATGTGATTGATTTGACCCAGGTTATCGTTTCAGGTCGAGAGAATGTCGTCATTTTACAGAAACTTTATGGGCCAACGACAATTTTGGTACCAATTGATGTTTCTGTCAAGCTGAATATATCAGCTATCTATAGCTCTGTGACCTTCTTTAATGAAGATGAATACGACCTCCGTTACGAAAGCTTGACCTTGCAGGGGGCAGAGTATGAGCATGCCCATCGCACGGTTAAATTGATTCTCAATGTGGGGGCTGGACCAGTGGAGGTACGTCGTAAATGAAGAAACAGTACCTATTTTTAATCCTAACTTATTCGGTTGTTGTTTTAGTCGGGGTTACCCTTGTGGTTATGGATAGCTTTAACCTCAACTTTTCGCTGGTTTTCGGTAGTCTTTCTCAGGCATTTCACTTCCTTTTTAACATGTTTTTTGTGGTTCTGAGTTTGCTCATTTTGCTGTATATTCTTTGGGCCATTGCTAATGATAATAGTATGCGTTCGGTCAATCAGGACTTGCGTCGTATTATCAATAACCAACCCGTCAAACGTCAGGGAGATATTGAGTTGGACAAGAATATGATGCGTCTATCTCATAAAATGCGTAAATTGACCAAGGATCTGCAAAAAACGGAAAATGCTCAGGCTTTGCAAAGTCGTGACATTATTAAGAAAGAGCGAGGGCGTATTGCTCGCGACCTTCACGATACCGTTAGCCAGGAGCTTTTTGCGGCTAGTATGATCCTATCTGGTGTTTCTCAGATGGTGGACCAGCTAAGTAAGGAAGAGTTACATCATCAGATTCAGGCAGTCGAGGCCATGCTGACAGATGCTCAAAATGATATGCGTGTCTTGCTTTTGCATCTTCGTCCGACAGAACTTGAGAACAAGACCTTGCAAGAAGGCTTGCAGATGATTCTTAAGGAATTAACCGATAAATCCAATATCCGTGTTGTCTACAAGGATATGGTTAAGAAAGTACCCAAGCGTATTGAAAATAATCTCTTTAGGATTGCCCAAGAGTTTATCTCTAATACCCTTAAACACGCCAAGGCTAGCCAAATAGAGGTGTACCTCTATCAAAATAGTCAGGAAATTCAGTTGAAAATGCTAGATAATGGTGTTGGTTATGATTTGAATGCCTCGACTGACGAGATGAGTTATGGGCTGAAAAATATTCAAGAGCGTGTCGATGAAATGGCGGGAACTGTGCAGTTCTTATCAGCTAAAGGTAAAGGGACGTCTATTGATGTTCGTGTGCCAATATTAAGAGGAGAAGACAATGTCGAATAAGATTAATGTGATTTTGGTTGATGACCATGAAATGGTTCGATTAGGCCTTAAGAGTTTCTTGAATCTCCAAGGAGATGTAGAAGTGGTGGGAGAGGCAGGAAATGGCCGTGAGGGTGTCGATCTTGCCCTGGAGCTACGTCCAGATGTCGTTGTTATGGACCTTGTTATGCCTGAGCTAGATGGTGTTCAGGCGACTTTGGAATTGCTCAAAGAATGGCCTGAAGCTAAGATTTTAGTTTTGACCAGCTATTTGGACAATGAAAAAATTTATCCAGTCATTGAAGCTGGCGCCAAAGGCTATATGCTTAAAACTAGCAGTGCAGCAGAGATTCTAAATAGTATCCGTAAGGTTTACCGTGGAGAAGAAGCTATCGAAACTGAGGTGGACAATAAGATTAAATACCACGATAGTCACCCGGACTTACATGATGACTTGACCGCGCGTGAACGTGATATCTTAGCACTCTTGGCTAAGGGTTATGACAATCAAACCATTGCTAACGAACTCTTTATTTCTTTAAAAACCGTCAAGACTCATGTGTCTAATATCCTTGGGAAACTAAATGTTGATGACCGTACTCAGGCTGTAGTTTATGCCTTTAGACATCATTTGGTTTCACAGGATGATGAATAAATCTATTCTAGGACTTGGAAAAGGTTAATTATGGATGCGCAAATCATCTCTTATGTTGCGAGTCAAAGTTTTTGACTTTATTTCTAGGAAAACATATAATTAAATCATCCTAAAACTTTTCTTTTTTCATATGAGGTTACTTCAACCTCTAATCATCAATCTAAGGCCACTTAGATGATGAAATCTCCTAACTCCTAGCAATCGGTTATGCCGGTTGCTTTTTTTGAAAAAAAGTTAAGAAAGGTATTGACAGCCTCCTAGTTTTTCTGTAGAATAATAAGAGTCTTTTGGGGTATAGCCAAGCGGTAAGGCAAGGGACTTTGACTCCCTCATGCGTTGGTTCGAATCCAGCTACCCCAGTTCTATCTGAGGGTAGAGACATAGATTATGGTCCGTTGGTCAAGGGGTTAAGACACCGCCTTTTCACGGCGGTAACACGGGTTCGAATCCCGTACGGACTATAAGCACCAGCTAGAGAAAGCTGGTTTTTTTGTGTTCTTTTTGATAAAATAGAGGGGTTGACTGGCCTAAGCTAGACATTTTATATCACTTTAAAATAAAAAATAAGAAGAATCTAACCTGGTTTAAAAGGCGTGTTTTGAGCTGGCCATCATAGGCTATCTGATAAACCGTTGACTCCTGGTTTGATTTGAATAAGAAATAATAAGGAAGTTAAATGACATACTATAACGTTGGAAAGATTGTGAATACACAGGTCTTGCAGGGTGAACTTCGTGTTTTGTCTGTAACAGATTTTGCGGAAGAACGTTTTAAGAAGAAGAGTGTCCTAGCCCTTTTTGATGACAAGGATAATTACATCATGGATGTTGAGATTGCGAGTCACCGTAAGCATAAGAACTTTGATATCGTTAAGTTTAAAGGCCTTTACCATATCAATGATGTGGAGAAGTATAAGGGCTGTAGCCTCAAGATTGCTGAG
>DBFVHV010000310.1:0-2813 GCA_048524165.1 Streptococcus sp. | reverse complement strand
AGATGTTTCATAGGCGCCTCCTTGGCTTCATTATACCAGATTTTGACAGCTACTTATTCTCAGTATACTTTTTGTAGTGTAAAAATGTCATTGAAACCAAATGAGCACCTCGGGATAGCCGTTAGGAAAGAAAAAAACTGCAAGCAAGTAGCTGCAGTTCGTGTATAACCATAGTCCTTATTTCTGAGTATTGCCAAGTTTTTTAAGATAGGTATAGCCCAAATAGAAAAAGAAGAAGGCAAAGAGAATAAAGGCAACCATGACGAGTTTAGTCCCGCCTAATTGATAAATAACGTAAACAAAAGTATTAATCTTGAGCTGACCGCCCGTTTTTTCCAATTGCGAAAGGCTCTGTGAGTAACTATAACCAAGCCAAATGGCAACTAACCCTATTAATGGATAAATAATGACACCCAAGACAGGGTTCTTTTTTAACAAATTATCTAACATACATCCCCCAATTTTTTAATGCTATAGTAATAGCTTACCAAAGATTGCCTAGAAAATCAAAGTGACTTTTCAGTCCACAAGAAAGCTAAAAGGGACCGAGCCGATAAGCTAGTCCCTTTAAAACATCTAAAAGACGATACGTGTTCCATGAACTTGTTCGAGACCAGGAATGGCAAGAAATCGGTCACGGTTGGTCACGGAGATACCACCACCTGCTAAAATCTCCAACTGACCATCTGCTAGCTGAACCAATTCTGCATAGGCTTGCAAGCGTAAGTGTATGGGGGTATCAGGAGTTCCAGCACGAGTAAGAAGACGCGTCACACCTTTTTCCTTGAGCCACTGGATAGCACTAGGCTGATCTTCAATAGCAATTTGGTCAAAGGCCATATGCATGGTGACCTCTAAGCCTCGACTAGCATCTAGCAAGGTCTTTAGAGCTTCTGTATCGAGTTGGTTTTCTGAAGTCAGAGCACCTAGTGCAAAGCCGTCAACACCCAATTCACGCGCACACTTGATATCTTCTAGCATGATAGCTAATTCCTGCTGGCTATAGACAAAGTCGCCCCCTCGTGGACGAATCATCACTACCACTTTAGCCTGATAGGTCTTTGCTAACTCAACTGCTGCTTTTATAACACCATAAGAAGGCGTCGTGCCCCCGACAGCCAGATTATCGCACAACTCCACTCTCTGAGCTCCAGCTTTGAAAGCTTTTTCCAACAAAGTAACATTTTCTGCACAAAATTCATATATCGGCATCTTCAACCTCCAATTAGTTCTTGGATCAAGGGGATTATTTCTTCTTTTGTGGAAAAAGGGGTAGACCGAGCTTAGCAATCTTTTCAGCTGGAGTCTTCATGCCATCCTTGACCCATTTGGAAATCACTGAGACAATAGCCGAGCTCCAGAAGGAATTGAGGTAACTGCCAGCACCATTTGATGAACTCCCATTTCGTTTTTCTAAAAAATCATAGACCGCCTTGGTCAAGACTTGTTCAAAATTGTAATCAATGGCAAGACTGATGATTTTGGCTTCTTTTTTGACTTCTTTAAGGAGATAAACCCAGACTTGGTAAAAATCAGTCTTGAGATTATAGCCATCTAAAGATTTGGTAATCTTTGCAATACTAGACTGAAAGATAGACTTCAAAATCTCTTCCTTGGAACCATAATTGCGATAGAAGGCAGCACGGGATACACCCGCACGCTCAACCAGTTCAGAGATGGTAATCTTTTTCAAGTCTTTTTTCTCCAACAATTGGAGGAGAGAAATCTCGATAGATTCTCGTGTAATTGCTTTGTTTTCTTGGTTAAATCGTTTGAGATTTTCCAAGGATTTCTCTGAAATTTTTCTTTCTGCCATAACATTCACTTTCTATCTGTCACACCTGATGATATACGCTTTCATAGCAATGCACTTCATGATAAAATTGTAAAAAAAGACAAATCACTTGTCAATGTACATTATGCAGATATGAGGTGTATCCTATGAAATGGAAAATTATTGCGGATTCAGGCTGTGACTACCGTTCTTTGGACAATCTGGCACCAGATACGGAGTTTGTCAGTGTTCCTTTGACTATCCAAGTGGGCGAGACCATTTACAGGGATGATGCCCAACTCAATATTAATCAAATGATGGAGGAAATGTATGCGACTACGACTGCTTCTAAGTCTGCCTGTCCGAGTCCTGATGATTATATGAAATCCTTTGAAGGAGCGGACAATATCGTCGTTGTCACCATCACAGGTACCCTTTCTGGTAGCTACAATAGTGCTGAGGTGGCTAAGAAGATTTATCTGGAAGAGCATCCGAATACCAATATTCATGTCATTAATAGCTTGTCAGCTGGAGGCGAGGTGGACCTGATTGTTCGCAAGCTCAACCAGTTGGTTGCTGAAGGCCTTGATTTTGACCAAGTCGTTGATGGCATCACAGCTTATCAAGCCAAGACCAAGTTGCTCTTTGTTTTGGCCAAGGTTGATAATCTGGTCAAAAATGGGCGTCTCAGCAAATTGATCGGGACTGTCGTCGGACTCCTCAATATCCGTATGGTTGGAGAAGCTAGCAAAACAGGAACACTTGAGTTGCTTCAAAAAGCCAGAGGTCAAAAGAAAGCTATCAAAGCTGCTTTTGATGAACTCCTCAAGGCTGGTTATGCTGGCGGGCATATTACCATTGCCCACCGCAACAATGAAAAATTTATCGAGCAATTCTCTGAATTGGTTCGTGAAAAATTTGCCCAAGCAAGCATCGAAGTCCTTCCCACTTCTGGACTCTGTAGTTTTTATGCTGAAGAAGGCGGACTCCTTATGGGGTATGAAATTTAAGAAGACATTGAAGAGAGGCTGGACAAAAT
>DBFVHV010000309.1:0-4089 GCA_048524165.1 Streptococcus sp. | reverse complement strand
AGAGCTTTAGTTTTTGTAGCAACATCAGCGTTAAGATTGTCAACTACTTTTTGAGCGTTACTGAATCGACTTTCTGCATTCTTACGTGCCTTAGTAGCTTCATCTAACTTAGCTTTCGCATCAGGTGTGAGATCAGCAATTGCTTTGAGTGCGTTCAAAGTTTTTGTTGTGTTAGATACAGCATCCTGAGCTGCTTTATTTGCTGCCAATGCTGTGGTCAAATCTTTCTGAGCTGTTTTGTTAGCATTATCCGCAGAAGATTGAACAGCTTTAGCGTCAGCTAATTGAGTTTTTACAACTGAAGAGTCAAATGGATTAGCTAATATTTTATCAGTATCTGACGAAGTGTGATTGAAATGAATTTCATGCATCAATCCAAGACCTTCTGGTGTTACGCTTGTTGCAGCACCAATATAATTTGGAGCAACCTTACCGTTTTTATAGTTAGGTTTTCCTCCAACTGTTGTAATGATATGTGCATAATTCTGATTGTAGTCACTACCAAAAGTATTGATAATAGATTTATAAATACCTTTATACAAAGCTGACATTGTAGTTGGTTTAGCTTTGATGTAACCGAGGTTTTCTGCCTTCCAATGCGTAGTATCGGTTCCATCATTAGTTAGTGCACTAAGAAGATGGTCGCCATCAGGATTTGACATGTTCGAATAAGCAGTTGTGATATTCTTCATTGCCGTAACAACATCTTCTGTTACAAGGACTTCTGAATCACCCCAGATAGTTTTTCTCACTTGTTGAATCAAGCCTGCTTGATAAAGTGAGAGGTTAGCAATTTGTTCTTTTGTTAAATTGCTAAGATCGTTGATTACAGTATCGTCAGCAGGATAGTTGTTTTCTTTGCTATAATCACGGTTATCCCACCAAGTTTGAACAGCATCAAAGAGCTTATCCTTGTTTGCTTCTGTTTTATCTTCATAGAAGTTTCGATAAGCACTTGCAACTTCTTCTGGAATTTCAATAGTGCTAAGATTTTCTAAACTAGTTAGTTTATCTTCCAAACGTTTTACTGCTTTGTCTGCTTCTTCTTTTTTAGACTTAGCATCAGCCGCAACAGCTATAGCAGCTGTCAATTCCGTTGAAGTTCTTAAAGCCACATTTTGTTGAGCTGTCAAAGTTTCTGTCAATGCTTGGATTTTAGCTTTTTTATCAGCATCAGTTTTTTGAGCTTCTTTCAAATTGCTTTCAGCCTTAGCTTCAGCATCTTTTTTCGTTGCCAAATCAGTTTGAGCATTGTCTCGCTCTGAGATGATTTCTTTAGCTCCTGTACCATCAAGTGCTACTTGAGCATTAGTTACAGCAATATTAGCATGATTGAGTTGCTCTTTAGTCTGTTCTGCTTTAGCTTCAGCATCACTCAAAGTTTTAGAAGTGTCTTCAACAGCTTTATCTTGAAGTTTTTCATCTTTTTCAGCTTGTTCAAGATTTGCTTTTTTATCAGCATCAGCTTTCTGTGATTCTTCTAACTTGCTTTTGGCATTAGCTTCAGCATCTTTTTTCGCTACCAAATCAGTTTGAGCATTATCTCGTTCTGAGATGATTTCTTTAGCTCCTGTACCATCAAGATTTTTTTGAGCAGTTTCTACATTGGTTTTAGCATTTGCTACATTAGTTTCTTGAGTAGTAATCTCTGTTTGATCACTGTTAACAATTTCAGTTTGTTTGTTAACTTTATCTTGAGCTTTAGCAGTCTCAGCTTGAGCATTCTGAAGTTGAACGTCTTGATTTTCGATTGCTGATTCTGTTTCACTAATATTTTGTTTAGTTTTGTCAATTTCAGCAGCAGTGGCCTTGTCTTTGATAATCTGAGCTTCATCAAGAGCTTCTTTAGTCATAGCTTCGGTTTTTTCAGCTTTTTCCTCTTCAGTGATGGCTTGCTTAACTACATCTTGTTGAGCGTTTACTGCTTGTACCGCTACACTTTGCTTGTTCTCAGCTTCTTTAAGAGCTTGAATAGTTACTTTAGAACTTGAAGTACCAACTTCCATTTTTGGGGCTTCTTGTTGATTAGCATTCGCAACAGGCGTTAGTGCGGTCGCTGCAATCACCGTCGAGACGCTAGCCAATGCCTTAATAGCCTCTTTCTTTTCCATTAACGCTAAAACTCCTTTTATTTTCAATAAATTATACAATTCCTATATTGTAATGTTTACATTATATAACTTAAAAACAACCTTGTAAAGTTGTTTTTAACCTTTTAAGGTGTTATAACCAACCTTTTATGGTTGTAAAATTAACCTGCGAGGTGGTTTATGTCAAATCTACAAGAATATATCAGTAAACGTATTAGAGTCTTACGAATAAAAGAGGGAATGACTCAAGAAATGCTTGAAGAAAAAGCTGAATTGGGGACAAATTACGTTTATAAAATTGAAAATCTAGAACCTAACATTAAAATCAAAACTCTTGAAAAAATTATGAAAGCCTTAGATGTGGATATCCCCACTTTCTTTGATGTCACACTAAAAGAAGAAGATAGCGATTTGGTAAAACTTATTGATAATTTAAAAGCATTGCCTGAGTACAAACAAAAGAAATTAATCACAGCTATCAATACTATTATGACTGAAACAAAATAACAGAACCTTTTAAACTGACAACTACTAAAGGTTAGAATAGAATTTAAGTAAAAGACTTATCTCTATGCAATATAGAGATAAGTCTTTTTAGCTTTCTTTATTTATCATTGTGATAAACAAATTGATTTTTATTCCATATGAAAGGACATCCTGGTTCTATAATTTCTGTAGTGGGTAAAACCACTGTAGAGATTATAGAGCTTTTTGAGTATACACAAAAAGTCCCATAAGAACTAGAATGAAGAGCTACAAAACCATCATTAGGAAGAACTTATGAGACTTATTAAGAATACCACAGAACTAATCGGAATTAGAGACCAAAATATCAAGATTTCACTTGTTTTTGAAACTGATACTCATATCGAGATTCAAGCAAAATTCGATTATCCTGCACCATCATGCCCTCATTGCCATGGAAAGATTATCAAGTACGACTTTAAAAAACCTTCTAAAATCGCTCTTCTCGATCAAGCGGGAACTTCAACACTACTACGTCTGAAGAAACGTCGCTTCCAGTGTAAAAATTGTAAAAGAGTCACGGTAGCTGAGACATCAATCGTTGAGAAAAGCTGACAAATATCCAATCTAGTCCGTCAAAAGGTCTCACAACTCCTTACTGAGAAGGTGTCACTAACTGATATTGCCAGAAGACTTTGTGTGTCGACATCTACTGTCTATCGTAAGTTTGATCAGTTTACTTTCAAGGAACATTTTGACAAACTCCCAAGGATTATGTCCTGGGATGAGTTTGGTTTCAAGAAAGGTGAACTCGCTTTTGTGGCACAGAACTATGAGACAAACAAACTCATAACCATCCTTGATAATCGCTGCCAAACTACTATACGAAACTACTTTTTGAAGTATCCATTGAAAGTCCGACAACAGGTACAGTTTATCACGATGGATATGTCTGGAGCTTATATTCCACTGGCTCGCAAACTCTTCCCTAACGCCAAAATAGTTCTTGATCGATTTCACATTATCCAGCACCTTGGTCGAGCATTTTTAAAGACAAGAATTGCGATTATGAACCAGTTCGATAAGAAGTCACTCCCCTACCGAGCCTTGAAAAATCACTGGCGACTCTTACAAAAGGACAGCCGTAAACTATCTCTCAACTCCTTTTATTCAAAGACTTTCCGTCAAACTTTAGAACCACATGAAGTCGTTGCAAAGACATTGGTTTTTTCAGAAGAGATCACTAATGCTTACAAACTTTATCAGCTTTTGCTTTTTCACTTTCAGGAGAAAAGAGCAGATGAGTTTTTTGATTTGATAGAGGAGAACATGGGCAAGGTCAATCACAACTTTCAAACGGTCTTTAGGACTTTTCTTAGACACAAGTAATACATCAAGAATGCGCTAGAAACAGACTATTCAAACGCGAAACTCGAAGCGACTAATAAGTTGATCAAAGACATCAAACGGTTGGGCTTCGGTTTTAGAAACTTCATCAACTTTAAGAAGCGTGTCTTCATCACTCTGAATATAC
>DBFVHV010000308.1:0-2826 GCA_048524165.1 Streptococcus sp. | reverse complement strand
GTCTGTGTGTGCTGAGTGCTCATCATCACGGTCCATGTTTGGAGGCAATACATCGTATGAACGACGCCAGATGTGAACTTGCTCATCACCAAATTGTTCAGCAGCTTCTGCTTTATTTTTACCAGTCAAACCACCGTAGTGACGTTCGTTCAAGCGCCATGATTTTTCAACTGGAACCCAAAGTTGATCAGATGCTTCAAGCGCAAGGTTAGTTGTTTTGATCGCACGTTTCAATACTGAAGTGTAAGCTTGGTCAAATTCAATACCAGCTTCTTTAATCAATTTACCAGCGTCGATAGCTTGTTGAGTACCTTTTTCAGAAAGATCTACGTCAGCCCAACCTGTGAAAAGGTTAGCTTTGTTCCATTCAGACTCACCGTGGCGAGCGAAAACCAATTTTACCATTAGTTATGTCTCCTTTTTATTTTGGGTTAAACCCATTTACTCTATCTATTCTACCCAAAAAACCTTAAAAAAGCTAGCAAAATCCAAAAAATTCTGTAAAATTCTACTGCTTCTTTCTTTTGCCAAATTGGAACTAAGTAGAATTTTAAGTCAGAAGTTTATACCTATCTATTATTTCCTTGTTTTAGGCTTTCTTTCATGCTAAAATGAGATGAAAATAGTAACATTTTACTTTGTGATCTTTAAGGAGGATCTTATGGTTTCTACTGCTACAAAAGTTGGTAATTTTACGTTTGATAACTGTCTTATGAATGCTGCCGGTGTTTACTGCATGACTAAAGAAGAATTGGCAGAGGTTGAAGCTTCAGCTGCTGGTTCATTCGTCACAAAAACAGGGACACTTGAGGCACGTCCTGGTAACCCAGAACCTCGTTATGTCAATGTACCCCTTGGTTCAATTAACTCAATGGGATTGCCAAATAACGGTTTTGAATATTATCTTGACTATGTTATTGAATTGCAAAATCAACCCAATACAAAAAATCATTTCCTCTCACTAGTGGGTCTCTCACCAGAAGAAACACACACTATTCTTAAAAAAGTTCAAGAAAGTGACTATGAGGGGCTCGTTGAACTCAACCTCTCATGTCCTAACGTTCCAGGTAAACCTCAAATCGCTTACGATTTTGAAACCACAACCGAGATTCTTACTAAAGTCTTCTCTTACTTTACCAAACCTCTTGGTGTGAAATTACCACCATACTTTGATATTGTCCACTTTGATCAAGCAGCTGCCGTTTTCAACCAATTCCCTCTTGTCTTCGTTAACTGTGTGAACTCTATTGGTAATGGACTTTACATTGAAGATGAATCTGTTGTCATCAAACCAAAAAATGGCTTCGGTGGTATCGGTGGTGATTACATTAAACCTACTGCCTTGGCAAACGTTCATGCTTTCTACCAACGTTTGAAACCTGAAATCCAAATTATTGGTACCGGTGGTGTAAAATCTGGTCGTGATGCTTTTGAACACATCCTTTGTGGCGCAAGTATGGTGCAAGTTGGTACTGCACTTCAAAAAGAAGGTGTTGCTATCTTTGATCGAATCACTAAAGAACTTAAAGAAATCATGGAAGAAAAAGGTTATGAAACTCTTGAAGACTTTCGTGGAAAACTACACTATATTGACTAGATAACCAAAAAGAGCTTGGATGTTTTCCAAACTCTTTTTATCTTTATTAGAGGATGAATTCCTCTTCTTATACGAGACTATCATCGTCTCGTTCATCCCAGACTTCAAAAAGGTCCTTGCCCTCTTTTTGGGATTGAAGACGCTTTTGACGAGCTTTTTCGATCTGTTCTTCACTTGGCTTCATCAGTTTACTGATAGCAAAAATAGCCGATAACTTAATAACAGTAAAAACCAAAAGAAAGATCAATACCACTGTTATGGTTTCCATAGTTTTCCTTATATTTTTTTGTATAAATCACAACCCCTAAAAGCTTAGGGGTTTTAACATTATTTAACTGCGTCTTTAAGAGCTTTACCAGCTTTAAATGCAGGAACTTTAGAAGCTGCGATTGAGATAGCTTCACCAGTTTGTGGGTTACGACCTTGACGAGCAGCACGTTCGCGTACTTCAAAGTTACCGAAACCAATCAATTGTACTTTTTCACCTGCAGCAAGGAATTCTTCGATAGAAGCGAAAACTGCATCTACAGCTGCTGCTGAATCTTTTTTAGTAAGCTCAGTTGCTTCTGCAACTTTAGCGATCAAATCTTGTTTGTTAGCCATTGTAACAATCCTCCAATTTATTTCTAAGCGAATAGTTTTTTTAGCGCTTGAACAAGTATTATCTTATCCTAAAAGCCTTATGAGGTCAAGTAATAAACGCTAATTTCATCGCTTTTTTGTAAAAAGTAAAGCCTTTTTAATTTATTGTCTTATAGATGTCAAATTCGATACGGTCATTAACCAAATCTAGGCTTTGAGCACGTGCTGTTATCCCCTTCTCATTCTTCATAAACTGAATATTTAGGGTTACCTTTCCCTTCTTACTATCGATTGCGATGTAATCAGGAAGGTTAGTCGAACGTTTAATCATCTTAAGGGCATCCGAAACAGGCAGTTTCAAGGTTCCAGCCGAAAGCTCAGAAACATGAAGTACAATTGCTCCTGATTCACTAACAACCGGAGTAAAGTAGACATAAAGAGGGACATGGTGAACTAAAAACTTATAGCTACTTTCGAAAACAATTTTAGAATTGGTAACCTTGACCTTGAAACGCATCTTATCGGTCGAATAATCTTGGGCAAAGCCTGTAAGAGCAGCGTCAAGCTCCTCCCTTGTCATACTATACTTACCAATTTTAGTTGCTCCCTTAGGTAGGGATACAGAACTCGTTGTCTCCACTGGAGTC
>DBFVHV010000307.1:0-1695 GCA_048524165.1 Streptococcus sp. | reverse complement strand
AGTTACGTCCAAGTTTTGCAAGAATACCGTCTTGTTTCATAGCTTTACCTTGAACGTATTGAGCTTGTTCACTTCCTTCGCCTGGAAGCTGACCAGTTTGACGGTAAATAGCGAATTCTTCTGGTGTCACTTCACGACCGTTAATCATGTAGCGACGGTTTTCAGAACGGTAACCACCCATGTTACCCATCAATTGATTGAAAAGATCATCCATATTGTTAAAGTTGTTGTTCATATAATTACCTCGTTTTGTCTTATCTTGTGAATTTCTTAAATGTTATGTTTATGTTAATATGTCTATTTTGACTTTTACTGACCAAAAGCCTAAAAATTTTTAGTAGCTTCAACTACTCTTCTAATAATTTCAGGTTTTGCTCTTGGTAGGAGACTGAGAACTTTCTCAGTCTTAAATAAATTGTCATTTAGCATAAGAGCCACCTTCTTTCTGTGAATCTCTCAATATAGCTAACTTTCAAGCCCCTTTCAAAACTATGAATAGCTTTTCAGAAAGGAACTTGTACATTAAGGAATCCTTTTTCCTTATGATTCTATCATATACCTTTCATCTAATCAGGTCAAGGATTTAGCTTTGACTTTTACTGACCTTTCGGATGAAAATTTTTGCAGACTGGCTGCAATCCTTTTTATATTGATATATGTGCTATTTACACAGCCTTCATAAGGATTTCATTTCCTTATGTTTATATTCTACAACATTGGTCAGTATTAGTCAATAGTTTTTTGACTTTTTTTGACCTTTGTCATAAATTTTTTTGCAGTCAAACCAAAATAACTTTATGACAAGTATTTAAGCAAGCACTGCAAGATTTATAAGGAAGCTAAATCCTTATGAGACTATAATACACCATTAGTCAGTATAGGTCAATAGTTTTGTTTGATCTTTTTTGACCTTTTTGAGAATAGTTTACGAAAAGCAAAAAAGCCTACCAGAGGTAGACCTTCTATAAAACTATTTTACTCTAATCGGTACACGTCCCCAGTTTTGTTCGGAAAGCTCGGGGTTGCCTAGTTGATAAACATTATCCGCTTGTTGTGTAAGCATATCCCAAGGTTCTCTTCCAATCCGAGCCACTATATCCACAGACTTTTTCACAGATTTGAGATGAGACTGCCCTTTTTGAGAAAATCCAAGTACATGAACAGCCTGAGGTAAAGGATTTTCCACAGCTCCGACCAGGATATAGGTCAAAATTCGACGTACTCGTGCTTTTGTATAGCGTTTGGTTGCTACCTTATCCACCAGTTCCTCCACAGAAGAAACCTCACGAATAGTAGCTTTTAAACGACTGGCAATCTCTTCATTCACCTGAAAAATACTGGTCAAATCAGGGTTTGTAAGAATCTGATAAACCAACAATTGGAAATAATTATCCCAAGAGACCTGTGGAGAAGTCTGAAAAAGTTTGCTATTGGGCATAAACTTATCCACAAAATTACTATCTTGCTTGTGGAGTCGTAGGCTAGTCGCTGAGGCGAAAGATACTTCCTTGTCTGAGGAATGATAGCCGGCTCCTTGTCTCTGGATAGGATTCAACTTAATGCCCTTACCAGCACAAGCTTTGGCATAGGCTAATCCTAGAATATGGTTGGGTGTATTGCCAGTAAAAGCCACACCAGCAAACTTTTCCCACATTTTTTGCGTCTTTTGTGGATAAGATAAGTCACTCGGTAAAC
>DBFVHV010000306.1:0-3223 GCA_048524165.1 Streptococcus sp. | reverse complement strand
TTATCTGCAGTCATGCCGTAATTAAAGTTGAGTGACAAGTATTTCAAGATTTCTACTTTAGGGAAGATTGCTGCTGGTACGGTTAAAGCTACTAAACCAAGGGTGTAAGTCACAAAGGTTGTCACGATAGAATGTGTGAGGTAGAGGGCAACCATGGTCAGACTTACCCAAGCTAGATTACACAAGAATTGGAGAAGGAAAGTTAAGGCAAAGTTTCTAACAAAGTGATCAGGTACAGTTCCAAGACCGTGGCAAAGAGTACCTAGAACAAAGGCAAGGCCGTAAGACAGGAGGAGTTGTCCTAAAGTGATAGCTACAATGACGGTTGCCTTGGCGAAGAAGAACCCGCTCCGTGAAATGCCAGAGGTGAGATTATTCTTGTACAATTTTTGTGCTAAATCAACACCCAAAATGATAGAGACCACAATTAAAGTGAAGAGGACTGTCATGGAGATACTACTAGAGTAATTAATCAGTGATCCGACACCAGTCCACGAAGAGGCGCTTTTAACGGCTTGTTTTGCCCCAGTTTCTACGCCTACATGCCCTGTGCCTCCCAATAGGACACCAGAAATAATGTTTAGGGCTAGGATAATTTCAGAAATCCAAAATCCTTTAGAACGGAAGAGTCGATAGAAATCGGCGTGAATAGTGTGAAACATGGCTCTACCTCCTTTCTGAATCTACTAGTTGTGTGAAGTAGTTTTCTAAGTCTTGACGTTTGTAGTAAATTTCATCGATGTCAACTTCTTGTTTAACCAACTCTTTGACAATTGCCTTTATAACATGGGATTTGTCAAAAATATGAATTTCATTGTCGCTGTTAACCACTTTGAAGTGTTGATGGAGTTGGTCTTGGAGAATGCGACTAGCCAGGGCTAATTGGTTAGTTTTAAGAACGATATAGTCTTCGCTGAGATGTTCGAATTCGTCCTTAGTGATTTCACGGATGATGTGACCGTGATCAATAATGCCAAAGCGGGTTGAAACTTGATAGAGTTCAGACAATATATGGCTAGAGATGAGAACTGTCATACCTTGCTCTTCGCTCAATTTTTTAATCATTTGGCGGAATTCTTTGATAGCAACTGGGTCGAGACCATTAATCGGTTCATCTAAAATAAGTAGGTCTGGTTTTGCAATCAGTGCAATAGCGATACCTAGACGTTGCTTCATACCCAGTGAGAAACTACGAAATTTTTTCTTGCCAGTGTGTCCAAGTCCAACTGTATCAAGGATTTCATCAATGACCTTGTCAGGATTTGGAACGTGATGAATCTTGCAGTAGTAACGTAGGTTTTGACGTGCATTGAGATGATTCAGGGCAACTGGTGTTTCAATCACAGAACCAACACGTTTCAGTGCGTGAGTCCACTCTGATTTGGAGGTAGAGTGGAAGAGGGAAACACTGCCTTGGCTAGGGCGGATGAGTTTAGTGATGACTTTAATCAGTGTTGTCTTACCTGCCCCGTTTCTTCCGATAAGGCCATAGACCTCACCCTTTTCTAAGGTCAGGTTTACATTGTCGAGTGCTAGGTGTTGGCCGTAACGTTTAGTCAGATGTCTGACCTCAAGTACCTTTTTCATGATAAGCCTCCTTTCGCTTATTTGATACCGCTTTCTTTTCATCTTTATTGTAGTATATAGTCATTAAATAAACATCAAGAAATTCTCAAATATTTCTTAAATTTTTCAAGAAATCATGAAAATGACGGGGATTAAAGTCTGATAGTGTGTGCTTTAACCCACGATTAAGGTAAGTCCTCTCTCTTTGTGCTATAATGAAGAAAAACGTTGAATGTAAAGTTTATTTTGCCTTTTACTAGGAGCCTTTTATGACAAACTATTTGGTCCAGAGGTTTCTCTGGTTTCGTGAGCGAGGCTTCGTCCAAATTACGCAGAAAACCTTGGTTTCGCTCTTTCCCTTTTTCCTATTTTCAGGAATTATTCGGGTGATTTCACTATCTGTCTTTTCGGAGCTTGGTTATATTAACCAATTGTTTTCAGTTTCTGACTGGTTACCGGCCTTTAAGATAACTGGGCAGGTGCTCATTAATCTTTCCAACTTTCTTGGTGGCTTAGCCGGGCCCTTATCAACTTACTTTGCAGGAAAATACACAGCTGGTCACTATGGTAGAAGTACTGGTACAGCTGGTGTGACTTCCCTTTTGGTTAGCTTAATTATAGGATCGCAGGAGCTGTTGCTGTCACCGCTAAACGATGGTGTTTTGACTCGCATCAATTTACCGGCTTCAATCAACATTATGTTGGCTATCTTTGTGGGCTATCTGGTTGGCCAGATTTTTCGCTTTTCAAGAGCTAGTGATGATCAGATTGTGGACAAGGACTATATTTATCAACCAAAGACCGTCCGTCCCATTTTTTTGTCACTCATTTTAGCTATTGGACTTAACATTCTCTTTGTGATTGGAGAGCAAGATAATGTTTTTCTGATGATTAGACAGGTTACCTCTACCTTTACTGTAACTGATAATCACCTGTTCTCAACCTTTATGATGGGACTTTTGAACACTTTTTCTGCTTGGATTGGAAATAGTCAGGCTTTTGCCCTAAATTCAATTGCCGAGGATAGTTTTGCCTTGGAAAATTTGACCTATGCTGTTTCCCATCATACGACGACTGGGCTTCCCCACCTTTACACACTAACAAATCTTTATCATAGTTATGGCTTGGTTGCTGGCATTGGCTCAGGGCTAGCCCTCTTGGTGGCTCTGCTTTTAGCATCAACCAGTTATAAGGATAAGAAGGTGAGTCTTCTAAGTGTCTTTCCTAGTCTCTTTAACAATGGGGCTCCATTTATGGTGGGGATACCAGTCTTGCTTAATTTAGTTTATCTGGTTCCTTTCCTACTGGCACCTGTAATCAATATGGGCATTGCTGCGGTGGCCCTGGCTATTCATCTTATGCCAGCTGCGGTTTATCCAGTTCCAGATGGTACACCAAGTCTTCTTTACGCCTTTATTGGAACTGGCGGTAGTCTGCGGGCACTTGCTGTTAGCCTGCTCTGTTTTGCGGTTGATGTTGCTATCTTTATTCCCTTTGTTCATCTGTCTAATAAGGTGCAGCACGGTTTGAAAGAGGAAGGAGAAAGCATTGAAACTAAATAAAAAAACTAAGTTGGTCTTTATCCTTGTTGCTTTCTTTCTCATTGGGTTAGCCGTCCCATCCTATAGTTGGACTAGGAAAAATGTCAAGGAAATAG
>DBFVHV010000305.1:0-9597 GCA_048524165.1 Streptococcus sp. | reverse complement strand
AATAAAGACTACATTGCTAAGTCAGGAAAAGACAGTGTGAGGTAGATCTATGTTATCTAAGGTATTAAGTTTTTTACTTTACTATCCTCAAGTGGTGTTTCCTGTTTGTGGAGGAGCAATAGCTTATTTAAGTGTTTATAAAAAGAGACCAATAAAAACACGTTTTTTGACCTTTCCTATACTAGTCCTGATAACCTTTCTTCTAGCTTTGATAGATAACCCATTCTCAGAGAGGACATACTCGGGTTTGTTATTGGTTTTCTATTATGTTGATGTTTTTTCTCCCCTAGGTGTTGCTTGTAGTATCACATCACTTATTAAAAGTATTTACCATTATAGGCTATTCCGTATGCCATTGGCCGTTGTTCTAGTAACCAATGCCTCTATCATGACTTGTCTTTCGATCTTAAACTTTATCTTATTCTTTGGCGAACTCTCCACCTCATTGACACTATCTTATGTATTTTTCATTTTAATTGCGATAAGTGCAATGCTTCAATTGGTGGTTGGCGAAATAGAAACCAGGAAGGTTAAAGCGATTCTGATACAGTTACAAAGTCAAGGAAAGACATTGTAAACTGAGGAGTGATTACTGTTCATCTTTTATATTATTCCAATCATTACTTAAACTAAAAAAATAAAGAGAAATCTTATGTCTAACATTCAAAACATGTCCCTTGAGGACATCATGGGGGAGCGTTTTGGGCGCTACTCCAAATACATCATTCAGGAGCGTGCGCTTCCTGACATTCGTGACGGTCTGAAACCCGTTCAACGTCGTATTCTTTATTCCATGAATAAGGATGGCAATACCCATGACAAGGGCTATCGTAAATCTGCCAAGTCTGTTGGTAACATCATGGGTAATTTCCACCCACATGGTGATAGCTCTATTTATGATGCCATGGTGCGTATGTCCCAGGACTGGAAGAATCGTGAAATCTTGGTTGAGATGCACGGTAACAACGGTTCTATGGACGGTGATCCACCAGCGGCTATGCGTTATACCGAGGCACGCTTGTCAGAGATTGCTGGCTACCTTCTTCAAGATATCGATAAAAACACTGTTCCTTGGGCTTGGAACTTTGATGATACAGAGAAGGAACCAACTGTTTTACCTGCAGCCTTTCCAAACCTTTTGGTCAATGGTGCTACAGGGATTTCTGCTGGTTATGCTACGGACATTCCACCGCATAATCTGGCAGAAGTCATTGATGCTGTTGTCTATATGATTGACCACCCATCTGCTAAACTGGAAAAGCTGATGGAATTCTTGCCTGGACCAGATTTCCCAACAGGTGCTATTATCCAGGGGAAAGACGAGATTCGTAAGGCTTACCAAACTGGCAAGGGCCGAGTAGTTGTGCGTTCGCGGACTGAAATTGAACAACTCAAAGGTGGTAAGGAACAGATTATTGTTACTGAGATTCCTTACGATGTCAATAAGGCAGTTCTTGTTAAAAAAATCGATGATGTTCGAGTCAATAACAAGGTTCCAGGCATTGCAGAAGTTCGTGACGAGTCTGACCGTACAGGTTTGCGTATTGCTATCGAACTTAAGAAGGATGCTGACAGCCAAACCATTCTTAACTATCTTTTGAAATATACGGATCTTCAGGTCAACTATAATTTCAACATGGTGGCTATTGACAATTTCACCCCACGTCAAGTGGGCTTACAAAAGATTTTGTCTAGCTACATTGCCCACCGTCGCGATATTATCGTTGCCCGTTCAAAATTTGATAAGGAAAAAGCTGAAAAACGTCTTCATATTGTTGAAGGGTTGATCCGTGTCATCTCTATTTTGGATGAGGTTATTGCTCTTATCCGAGCTTCTGAGAATAAGGCAGATGCCAAGGAAAATCTTAAAGTCAGCTATGATTTTTCAGAAGAACAGGCCGAAGCTATCGTGACCTTGCAACTTTATCGTTTAACAAATACGGATATCGTCACTCTCCAAAATGAGGAAGCCGATTTACGTGAGCAGATTGCGACCTTGGCTGCCATCATTGGTGACGAGCGTACCATGTTTAACGTCATGAAACGTGAACTTCGTGATATTAAGAAGAAATTTGGAAATGACCGTCGTTCAGAGTTGCAAGCAGAAACCAAGACTATTGAAATTGATACTGCAAGTTTGATTGTTGAAGAAGAAACCTATGTTAGCATCACTCGCGGTGGCTATGTCAAACGTACTAGCCCACGTTCTTTCAATGCTTCGACGATTGAAGAAGTTGGAAAACGTGATGATGATGATTTGATTCTAGTTCAGCAGGCTAAGACGACACAACATCTCTTGATTTTCACCAATCAGGCCAATGTGATTTATCGTCCAATACATGAATTACCAGATATTCGTTGGAAAGATTTGGGAGAGCATTTATCACAAACTATCACCAATTTTTCGAAAGATGAAGAAGTGCTTTATGCAGAAATTCTGGATGATTTTGAAGCTGGTACTTACCTAGCAGCGACTAAGCTTGGTCAAATTAAACGTTTCGAACGTAAGGAATTTACGCCATGGCGTACCTACAAGTCTAAGTCAGTTAAATATGGTAAACTCAAGGATGAAAGTGATGTGATTGTCACAGTTACTCCAATTCAATTGGATGATATCATGATTATCACTCAAAAAGGATATGCCCTTCGTTTCAGCGCGGATGAAGTTCCAGTAGTTGGTGCTAAGGCAGCAGGTGTTAAGGCAATCAATCTTAAGGATGACGATACCGTTCAGGCTGTTTTTGTAGCAAATACGCAAAGTTTCTACTTGCTTACACAACGAGCCAGTCTCAAACGTGTGGCGACCACCGACATTCCACAGGCTAAGCGAGCTGGTCGAGGTCTTCAGGTTCTTCGTGAGCTTAAGACTAAGCCTCACCGTGTCTTTACAGCTGGCCCAGTCTTCACAGAAAATACTGGAGCTGAGATAGATCTTCTAGCAACACCAGTAGAAGAGACTCCTCAGACCTTGTTTGTAACAGCTACGACAGGTGAAACTGCAGAGGTTGATTTATCACTTCTTAATCTGTCAGAGCGTACTAGCAACGGAAGTTTCATTGAAGGACTAGCAGATAAGGAAGTCTTCTCAGCCAAGATTCTTGAAAAATAGAGTTAAGAAAGCTTTGTTCTCTTACTAGAGGGCAGAGTTTTTTCTTTGACTGATAAAATAACTCTTATAAAAGAATTGTCAGAATTTTGCAACATAACCTTGAAATTTTCAATGAAAAGGACTATACTAGAAAGCACATAGTAACAGAAAAGAGGATATACACATGACAGTTGATTTAGACTGGGAAAATCTAGGATTTAATTACCGTAAACTTCCATTCCGTTATATTTCATATTACAAAGACGGTAAATGGGATGAGGGGCAATTGACTGAGGATGCAACCTTGCACATTTCAGAAGCATCTCCGGCCCTTCACTATGGTCAAGAAGCTTTTGAAGGTCTCAAAGCTTACCGCACTAAAGATGGCTCTATTCAATTGTTCCGTCCAGATGAAAATGCCAAACGTCTACAACGTACTGCTGATCGTCTTTTGATGCCACAAGTTCCAGTGGAAAAATTTGTAGATGCTTGTAAAAAAGTAGTCCGTGCTAATGAAGAATATGTCCCACCATATGGTACGGGTGCAACACTCTACCTTCGTCCACTCTTGATTGGGGTTGGAGACATTATTGGTGTTCACCCGGCAGATGAGTATATCTTTACAATTTTTGCTATGCCAGTAGGGAACTACTTCAAAGGCGGATTGGCTCCAACAAACTTCCTTATCCAGGACGAATATGACCGTGCTGCACCATATGGTACAGGTGCTGCTAAGGTTGGTGGTAACTACGCGGCAAGTATGTTGCCAGGTAAAATTGCCCATGATCGTAATTTCTCTGATGTTATCTACCTTGACCCAGCAACCCACACTAAGATTGAAGAGGTAGGTTCAGCTAACTTCTTCGGTATCACAGCTGATAATGAATTTATTACGCCACTCAGTCCATCTATCTTACCATCAATCACGAAGTTTTCATTGCTTTACTTAGCTGAAAATCGTTTTGGTATGAAAACTATTCAAGGTGATGTTAAGATTGCTGAGTTGGATAAATTCGTTGAAGCTGGTGCCTGTGGTACAGCTGCTGTTATCTCACCAATTGGTGGGGTACAACATGGCGATGACTTCCATGTCTTCTATTCAGAAACAGAAGTCGGTCCTGTAACACGTAAACTTTATGATGAGTTGACAGGTATCCAATTTGGTGACGTTGAAGCCCCAGAAGGATGGATTGTCAAAGTTGACTAATTCCAAGTAAATAAATGATTATTTTAAAGCTTGCCCTTGCAAGCTTTTTTCTTTTTCGGTAAAATTAAGAACATATACTAAGAAAGGATGGCTCGATTTAGGTATCGGGTATAAATCTATGAGTAAAAAAGACAAAAAAATTGAAATCCAAATCAAAGATGCCAAAGTCATTGTAAACAAAGCAACCATTGAAGGTTTTGAGCTTCTTGTTGGTAAGAAAGTCATTGGACAAATTGTAGAAATCGATGGGAAGTTTGCCGTTGTTGATAAAGAAAACGTAGCAGGTTTCCACAAGAAAATGGATGATGCAATAGCTGCCATTATCGAAGCCTACAATCTTAATCATTAAAATCCAAAGTAAAGGCTTGCTTTGGTCAAGAAACTGTGTTATACTATTTCTTGTTCTTAAGGAGAGATAGCGAAGAGGCTAAACGCGGCGGACTGTAAATCCGCTCCTTCGGGTTCGGGGGTTCGAATCCCTCTCTCTCCATGTCTAAGAAACTGAATCGGAATATTCGATATCAAGTGCTTAGATGTTTTTTTATAGCATTTTGCTATTGGGGTATAGCCAAGCGGTAAGGCAAGGGACTTTGACTCCCTCATGCGTTGGTTCGAATCCAGCTACCCCAGTCAAAGGTATCGGGTGCATTGGCACCGTCTATGTTAATAATTGTCTTTGCGGGTACCTTGAAAAATATATTGTTATCAAGGGTCAGAATTGGCTGGCTCTTGTTGGAGGATTTTTTTAGAATGAACGAATTTGAAGAATTGCTAAACAGTGTTAGCGAAGTTAACACAGGTGACGTTGTAACAGCTGAAGTTATCTCAGTAGATAATGATCAAGCAAATGTTGTTATCGAAGGAACTGGTATCGAAGGTGTTTTGACACGTCGTGAATTGACAAACGACCGTGACGCAAACGTTGCAGACCTTGTTAAAGTTGGTGAAACACTTGAAGTGCTTGTTCTTCGTCAAGTTGTTGGTAAAGATACTGATACTGTAACTTACCTTGTATCTAAAAAACGCTTGGAAGCTCGCAAAGCTTGGGATAAACTTGTTGGTCGTGAAGAAGAAGTTGTTACTGTTAAAGGAACACGTGCAGTTAAAGGTGGACTTTCAGTTGAATTTGAAGGACTCCGTGGATTTATTCCAGCTTCAATGATTGATACTCGTTTTGTTCGTAACACTGAACAATTCGTAGGTCAAGAATTTGACGCTAAAATTAAAGAAGTTGATCCAGCTGAAAATCGTTTCATCCTTTCACGTCGTGAAGTAGTTGAAGCAGAAGCTGCAGAAGCTCGTAAAGAAGTCTTCTCTAAACTTGAAGTTGGTTCAGTAGTAACTGGTAAAGTTGCTCGTTTGACAAGCTTCGGTGCTTTCATCGACCTTGGTGGTGTTGACGGACTTGTTCACGTGACTGAATTGTCTCACGAACGTAACGTTTCACCTAAATCAGTTGTATCTGTTGGTGATGAAGTTGAAGTTAAAGTTCTTGCTATCGACGAAGAAGCAGGACGTGTATCACTTTCACTTAAAGCAACAACACCTGGACCATGGGATGGCGTTGAACAAAAACTTGCTGCTGGTGATGTAATCGAAGGTAAAGTTAAACGTTTGACTGACTTTGGTGCTTTCGTTGAAGTATTGCCAGGAATTGATGGACTTGTTCACATCTCACAAATTTCACACAAACGTGTTGAAAATCCAAAAGATGTTCTTTCAGTAGGTCAAGACGTTACTGTTAAAGTTCTTGAAGTAAACGCTGATGCAGAACGTGTATCACTTTCTATCAAAGCTCTTGAAGAACGTCCAGCTAACGCTGAAGGAGAAAACAACGAAAAACGTCAATCACGTCCACGTCGTCCAAAACGTCAAGAAAAACGTGACTTCGAACTTCCAGAAACTCAATCTGGATTCTCAATGGCGGATCTTTTCGGAGATATCGAATTGTAAGATAATAAAGAGGCATGGAAACGTGTCTTTTTTTATATTTTAGAGTATGCTATAATAGTATACTGTTAGCACCCTTAGTGTAATGGATATCACGTAAGATTCCGGTTCTTGAGATAGGGGTTCGATTCCCTTAGGGTGCAAAGAGGAAACGTTGAGAGACTAGTTCTTTCAGCGTTTTTTAGTTCTTAAATCTAGCAAGAGTGCTCTGTAAATTCAGGGAATGTTAGAAAAGGTAACTGAGCTAGAGTATTTTTAGAGTTTAACAAGAAAGTCATTGATGAGTAATTTGTCATAATAACTGTATTATCTATTTCTGTAAATTGGGTAGAAAGCTAGATGCTAATAAATCGTACATAAGCTATACTTTTGTGTATATCTTGGTAATCTTTTGCTATTTATTAAAAATTTTGTTATAATAATCAATATCTCATATTGGGGTCGTTACGGATTCGACAGGCATTATGAGGCATATTTTGCAACTCGTGTGGCGACGTAAACGCTCAGTTAAATATAACTGCAAAAAATACTAATTCTTACGCTGTAGCAGCCTAAACCCCTGCTCGCGTGACTTCTAGCAGATTGCTTATGTTTGCTTAGAGGTTTTATTGATTTATAAGCTACGTTTGACCATTGCCTAGCTGGTCGAAAGGAGATTTATAGGCTCGCATATAGAAGGCTTGAGTTATGTGTCGTCTATCTGTTAAATGAAAGACATAACCTATGGTTGTAGACGAATATGTTGGCAGATGTTTGGACGTGGGTTCGACTCCCACCGGCTCCATAAAAACTTGAGGCGTCAGCCTTTTATTTGTGTATAGGAACTTATTATGAAAAAACTTTTGTCTTTGACCGTTTTAGGTCTCTCACTTTTTACCCTAGCTGCTTGTGGAAATTCTTCGTCTAAGACTGAGACGAAAGGATCTTTGGATAATGAAGCATCAAAGATTTTAACTGTTAAGCATGGGAATGTTCGTCAGAACTTTGATAAGGTTACCATGGCAAATGCTTCTCAGGAGTTTTCTGGGGGATCAAACCTTGATAGTTTGAAGGGTTGGTTTGGCGAGCCAACATCAACTAGTCAGGAGAAGGCAGGAGATGCCACGCTTGATGTCTATAATTGGCAGTATGATAATGTTGTTGTTACAGCAAAACTCTTTAACAATAGTACCGTTGTTAAGTCAATTTCAACTTTTTCTTACGTTCGGGATTCTAAAATCACTTTGAAAATGTATGAAGATCTTAAAAATGGAACTAGCTATGATAATGCGGTCAAAACACTTGGGGCACCAGATGTTTATTCTATCGCTGTTTCTTCAGATGCGACAATGACACAAGCACTTTGGTCATCAAATCTTGTAGCTAAGAAAGGGGAAACAGGTAGCCTTACTCTTAACTTTAAAAATGGTGCCTTGGAAAACAAGTCTCAAGCAAATTTGATTAACAAGTAATCACAGTAAAAGATGCCTTTCTAAATCAATGAAGGCATTTTTTTTGTTATAATAAAAGGAGTGATTAAAATTGTGGAGATGTAATGACCAAAAAAAGGATATTTTTTATAGGGATAGCAGGTTTAATTCTGGTATTCTTATGGCCTCTTTTAAATAACTTTATCCCCTTAATCATGGAGTGGACCAACGCTAAGCATGATCAAGCCTTTTTAAGAGAAGTTTTTAAGCAGGCAAATTTTCAAAATGCACTTATCCTTATTAGTCTCATGATTCTGTCATCAGCTATTCCTGGAGTTTCAAGTTCTATTTTTTGTATTTTTGTTGGGCTACTCTATGGCCCTTTGCTTGCAATTCCCATGAATATTATAGGCAATACTTTTGGGAATTTGACTAGTATTGAAATTTAAAGAAGACTTGAAAAGCCTGAGAAGTCTAAACGTATGGAGAAACTCCTAAACTATATTGAGACCTTTAAACATCCCTTTATTGGTGTTTCGCTAGCATTCTCTATTCCTTTTATCCCATCAGCTTTGGTCAATTATGCTTGTGTTCAGATGAAATTACCCACAAGGACAAGGATTTTAGCGATACTAATTGGAGTAACGCCACTCTCCGTTATTTATGCTGTCAGTGGGGATTTGTTGCTTAATAGTCGTCCAATCCGACTACCATTAGTGGCAACACTTGTCCTCTTGCTGTTTATCTCACTAGTAATTTACTGTATCCATTTTAGGAAGGAAAAAAATGAGCTTCATTCAAGTAACTAAAGAAGAATTTAATACACATGCTCAACAGGTTTCTGAGCGTTCTTTTATGCAAACTGAGGAAATGGCTAAGCTTCTTGAGAAACGTGGATTTAGCATTAGCTATGTTGCCTGGAAAGAAGGTGACCAAATAGAAGTTTCAGCGATTGTCTATAGTATGCCTATGACTGGTGGGCTTCGTATGGAGGTGAATTGTGGACCCATTCACTCAAGTGTGGCTCATCTAAGTGATTTTTACCAAGGTTTGAAGGACTATGCTAAGGCAAATGGTGCTCTTGAACTGTTAATCAAACCTTATGACACTTATCAAACCTTTGATAGTAATGGTGAGCCAACAAGTGGTGAGCAGAAGCAATTGATTAGCCAATTGACTGATTTAGGTTATAGTTTTGATGGTTTGCAGACAGGGTATCCTGGTGGTGAGCCCGATTGGCACTATGTTAAAGAATTGTCTGGGATTGAAGAAAAAGATCTCATCAAATCATTCAGTAAAAAAGGGAAACCTCTTGTAAAAAAAGCCAAAACATTCGGGATTAAACTGAAAAAATTGAAACGTGATGAGTTATCTATTTTTAAAGAAATCACTTCAGCGACCTCTGATCGTCGTGAGTACAGTGACAAATCCTTAGATTATTACCAAGATTTTTATGATGCTTTTGGTGATAATGCAGATTTTATGGTAGCTACCCTGAATTTTCAGGATTACTTTGATCATTTGGAGAGTGATCAGGCGAAGTTGGGAGCTAGAATTGCCAAATTGCAAGCTGATTTAGAGGCCAATCCAAAATCTGAGAAAAAACAAAACCAATTGAGAGAGCTATCAAGTCAGTTTGAGACATTTGATGTTCGCAAGGGCGAAGCAACTGCCTTTATTGACAAGTATGGTCAGGAAGACATTGTTCTAGCCGGAAGTCTTTTCGTTTACACACCTCAAGAGGCAGTCTATCTTTTCAGTGGCTCTTATCCTGAATTTAATAAGTTTTATGCCCCAGCACTTTTGCAGGAGTATGTGATGACACAGGCTATTAAACGTGGTATTGGTTTCTATAATTTCCTTGGTATCATGGGCATCTTTGATGGTTCTGATGGGGTTTTGCGATTTAAACAAAACTTTAATGGTTATATCGTTCGTAAGAT
>DBFVHV010000304.1:0-2276 GCA_048524165.1 Streptococcus sp. | reverse complement strand
ATTATGACTGAAGCTGCTCAAGCCTTTATCACCCCTCTGACACTTCAAGTCCTTTCGAAGAACCCTGTTCACACTGATGTCATGGAAGAAAAATTGGCTGAACGTATTAATCATATTGACTTAGGAAAAGAAGCTGACCTCTTTATTGTAGTTCCAGCTTCAGCAAATACCATTGCCAAATTAGCTCATGGTATAGCCGATAATATGCTGACTGCTACTGCTTTAGCTTTACCTAGCACTACCCCAAAACTAATTGCCCCTGCAATGAATACGAAAATGTATGAAAATCCACTGACTAGGAAAAATTTAGATACTTTGCATGATTTTGGCTACCAAGAAATTCTTCCAAAATTAGGTTTACTGGCTTGTGGAGATACGGGACGCGGTGCCTTAGCTGATGTCGATGACATTATTGAATCCATTGACAATGCTTTAACAAAATAGCCTTGTAGAGAATAAAAAGGAGTTTATGATGAATAAGAATAATAAAGCAAACCAAACAGCGCAGTTAGCGCTCTTGATAGCGACTATGGTTGTTATCGAAGTACTCAGTCAAGCTATCTTTGCCGCTTTTGCACTTCCAATTAAACCAACCCTAACGCACATCCCAGTTATTATTGCTAGTATCGTCTATGGTCCTAAAATTGGAGCCTATTTGGGTGGTTTCATGGGAATTATGAGTATTGTTCGTAACACTGTCATTTATACGGTTAGTAGCTATCTTTTTAGTCCCTTGGTTGAAGGGGGAACTTGGGCATCTGCAGTCATTGCCATCGTCCCTCGCATCCTAATCGGTATTTTCCCCTACTTTGTCTACAAGTTACTTCAAAATCGTGTAGGATTGACGCTATCTGGGGTTTTAGGTGCTTTCACAAATACATTTTTCGTACTTATTGGCATCTACTTCTTAATCCCTAACTTCTACACAGCGGGTGGTAAAACACTAATGGCAACCATTTTCACAACAAATTCGATTGCTGAAATGATTATCGCTGGCCTACTAACCCTAAGTATCACACCTGTGTTATTAAGATTGAAAAAATAAAGAAAAAACATGGTAATTACCATGTTTTTTTCTTTTAATTATGGTATAATGTAAGCGTTTAAAAATATAAAGGAGATTGCTATGTCTTACACTGAAAATTATCAAAAATGGCTCGACTTCGCTGAATTGCCTGCTTACCTTCGTGATGAGTTGGTCGCAATGGATGAAAAAACGAAAGAAGATGCCTTCTATACCAACCTTGAATTCGGTACTGCAGGTATGCGTGGTTTGATTGGTGCTGGTACTAACCGCATTAACATTTACGTTGTTCGCCAAGCAACTGAAGGTTTGGCGCAATTGATCGACTCAAAAGGGGAAGATGCTAAAAAACGTGGTGTTGCTATCGCTTACGATAGCCGTCACTTCTCTCCTGAGTTTGCTTTTGAATCTGCCCAAGTTTTGGCTGCTCATGGTATCAAATCTTATGTATTTGAAAGCCTACGTCCAACACCTGAATTGTCATTTGCTGTTCGTCACCTCCACACATTTGCAGGTATCATGGTAACAGCTAGCCATAACCCTGCTCCATTTAATGGTTACAAAGTATACGGTGAAGATGGTGGACAAATGCCACCTGCTGATGCGGATGCATTGACAGATTACATCCGTGCTATCGAAAATCCATTCACTGTCCAGTTGGCTGACCTTGAAGAAAGCAAAGCCAGTGGCTTGATTGAAGTTATCGGTGAAAACGTCGACGCTGAATATTTGAAAGAAGTGAAAGGCGTTAACATCAACCAAGACTTGATCAATGAATACGGTCGTGACATGAAGATTGTCTACACACCACTTCATGGTACTGGTGAAATGTTGGCTCGTCGTGCTCTTGCGCAAGCTGGATTTGAAGCAGTTCAAGTTGTTGAAGCTCAAGCTGTTCCAGATGCTGACTTCTCAACTGTTAAATCTCCAAACCCTGAAAGCCAAGCTGCTTTTGCTCTTGCTGAAGAACTTGGCCGCAAAGTAGACGCTGATGTATTGGTTGCAACTGACCCAGATGCTGACCGTCTTGGTGTTGAAATCCGCCAACCAGACGGTTCTTACCTCAACCTTTCTGGTAACCAAATCGGAGCTATCATTGCTAAATATATTCTTGAAGCTCACAAAACAGCTGGTACGCTTCCTGAAAATGCTGCCCTCTGTAAATCAATCGTATCAACTGAGTTGGTAACTAAGATTGCAGAAAGCTACGGCGCGACTATGTTTAACGTTTTGACTGGTTTCAAATTTATCG
>DBFVHV010000303.1:0-1790 GCA_048524165.1 Streptococcus sp. | reverse complement strand
ATATATTGAATTATCACCCAAAATAGCATAACTTTATTTATGTAAACTCAGTTAATTATCCTATTAGCTGTGTTTTTTTTTTTGCAAAAAAAACAAGACCATTTCTGATCTTGTTTTCCTTCTATGCAACTAGGCTATTATTTTGTGTGCCAGATGTCTTTGTCATACTGTTCGATTGTACGGTCAGATGAGAAGAATCCTGCTTCAGCGATGTTGTAAATAACTTTCTTGTTCCATGCATCTTGATCTTCGTAAGCTGCGTATACTTCTTCTTTCTTCTCGATGTATTCAGCCAAGTCAATCAATGTCATGAACCAGTCTTTAGAGATAAGTTCTTTGTGGAGACGTTCCAAACGTTCTTTATCCCCAACTTTTACAAGGTCCTCGCTTACGATAAAATCAACAGCTGCTTTGATGTTAGCATCTTCTTCGTAGTAATCACGTGATACATAACCACCTTTTTCATAAAGGTCGATGATTGTATCAGAGTCTTTACCAAATGTGAAGATGTTTTCTGGTCCTACCAATTCAGCAATCTCAACGTTGGCACCATCCATTGTACCAAGTGTAAGGGCACCATTAAGCATGAATTTCATGTTACCTGTACCTGAAGCCTCTTTAGAAGCCAATGAGATTTGTTCTGAAATATCTGTCGCTGGAATAAGGTGTTCAGCAACTGTTACGTTGTAGTTCTCAACCAAGTGAACGTTGAGGTATTTGCTTACTTCTGGATCGTTGTTAATGAGTTCAGAAAGTGACAAGATCAAGTGGATGATATCTTGAGCAGTAACGTAGGCAGGTGCTGCTTTACCACCAAAGATAATAGTGATTTTACGTTTTGGAAGGTTTCCTTTTTTGATTTCCAAGTATTTGTGGATGACATACAAAGCGTTCATTTGTTGACGTTTGTATTCGTGGAAACGTTTGATTTGTGTATCGATGATTGAGTTTTCGTCAAGATCAATACCTTTATTGGCTTTAAGATAACGTTTAAGTGACAATTTGTTATCATATTTAATTTCAGCCAAACGTTTGTGTACTGCAGGATCATCCGCAAAAGCAGCCAATTTTTCCAATTGAGTGGCATCAGTAAGGTAATCATCACCAATCAACTCTTTAATGTAGTCAGCAAGTTCTTGGTTTGAGAATTCCAACCAACGACGGAATGTAATACCGTTTGTTTTGTTGTTGAAACGTTCTGGGTAAAGGTCGTAGAAAGGTTTCAACTCAGATGATTTAAGGATTTCTGTGTGAAGTGCTGCAACACCGTTTACGCTTGTAGAGAAGTGAATATCCATGTGTGCCATGTGAACACGGTTGTCTTTGTCAATAATTTGAACACGTGGATCATCATATTTAGCACGAACGATGGCATCCAATTTCTTGATGATAACAACAAGGTGTGGAACAACTTCTTCAAGGTAATCAAGAGGCCATTTTTCAAGGGCTTCAGCCAAGATAGTGTGGTTTGTGTAACCAACCATTTTACTTACGATTGCTACTGCTTCATCAAATTCAAATCCATGTTTTTCTGTCAAAAGACGGATCAATTCAGGAATAACCATTGATGGGTGAGTATCGTTGATTTGTACATAAGCATAATCTGGAAGATCGTGAAGGTTAGAACCACGTTCGATAGCTTCGTCAATCAAGAGTTGAGCAGCGTTTGATACCATGAAGTATTGTTGGTAGATACGCAAGAGCTCACCTTTACGAGTTGAGTCATCTGGATAAAGGAAAAGCGTCAAGTTCTTTTGGATTTCGTCTTGATCAAAAGTGATTCCTTTTTC
>DBFVHV010000302.1:0-3504 GCA_048524165.1 Streptococcus sp. | reverse complement strand
TGATGGATAAAATTCAAGAAAATAATCAGATGCAGATGCGTTTCTTAAGTGATGTCAGTCACGAATTACGTACTCCAATTGCAGTTATTAAGGGACATATGGACCTCTTGCAACGTTGGGGTAAAAATGATCCTGAAATCCTTGAGGAAAGTCTTGAGGCTGCAAGTCACGAGGCCAACCGTATGACGATTATGATTAACGATATGTTGGATTCTATTCGTGTTAAGGGGTCATTTGACAATCATAGAAATGATACCTGTGATTTGAATTCTTCAATCCGTACGGTTATTGGGAATTTCCGTGTTCTACATGAAGACTACCAATTCTACCTCAATGATTTTGAGAGTTCAGAGCGTCCAGCACAGATTTACAGCCAGCACTTTGAACAGGCTATTACTATTTTGATTGATAATGCGGTCAAGTATTCGCCTGTTAATAAGGAAATCCAGGTTACTATCAAGGCTCTGGAAGATGAGATGTTGGTACAGGTACAGGATAATGGTGAGGGTATCTCTAAAGAAGATATCGAACATATCTTTGAGCGCTTCTATCGTTCAGATAAGGCGCGTAACCATACGACAACGCAATCTGGTGTGGGAATTGGTTTATCAATCCTTTATCAAATTGTGGAAGCTTATCGATGCCGTATCGATGTTAGTTCAGAACTTGGTGTGGGTACACGTTTTGACCTCTATATTCCTTTTGCAGGGTCAGAAACTACGACACCTCAACTTGAAGGTTAAGTCAATTTACAAGAGATTTATACTAACGCTCAATCATGAGCACGTCTAGTTAAAGGCGTTCTTTTTATGTGTTTTTATGGTAAAATAGAGTACTGAATTTCGAAGATTGGTGGTGAAGTGCATGCGTTGTCCAAAGTGTCAACATAATAAATCTAATGTTATCGATAGCCGTCAGGCGGAGGATGGAAATACCATTCGTCGTCGTCGAGAGTGTGATGCTTGTCATGCCCGTTTTACTACATTTGAGCGTGTTGAAGAAGTTCCACTTTTAGTTGTCAAAAAAGACGGTACTCGAGAACAATTCTCTCGCGACAAGATTTTCAATGGTATCTTGATGAGTGCTCAGAAGCGCCCAGTTTCAAGTGAGGATATTGAAAATGCCATCACCCGTATAGAGCAAAACATTCGTCGTAACCATGATGGAGAGGTTGATAGTGAGGTTATTGGGAATTTAGTCATGAAAGAACTAGCTGACCTTGATGAAATTACCTATGTCCGTTTTGCCAGTGTCTACCGTTCTTTCAAAGATGTTGATGAGATTGAAGAATTGCTTCAAGAAATCACCAAGACTGTCCGTGCGAAAAAAGAGTCTAAAAAATGAGACCTATTGAAGAATTTGTCTATGTTGGCAATCAGGTTATCGTTCCCGATCAGGCAAGTTTGATGCGTTGCTATTATCCCATTATCGGGAGTGAGGGATACGCTCTCTACCAGTATTTTGTGGCTTTCTATGACAATGGTAATCATCGTCATAAGTTTGCTGCTATTCTGAATCATCTTAACTTTGGTATGCAGCCCCTTCAGGAAGCTCTGGGGGTCCTGACAGCGGTAGACTTGTTGGCTTTCTATCATTCTCCTCAGGGAATTTATGTTGTGGAGCTTAAGTCTCCCCTATCTATCGAGCAGTTTCTAAAACATGCGGTTTATAGTTCGCTTCTAGAGCAAAAGATTGGTGAACCAGCAGTAGATGCTTTAAAACCGACAAGTTTACATGGTTTACAAGACTTATCTAAACGTTTTTCGGATGTTTTTACTGATGAGCGTTTGGCTCAAAAGTCTGTTTCTGAAATTAAGCCTAAAAATTCATTTGATTTAATCAGTTTTAGGAATCGTATGCAGGCTGATGGACTTGTATTTACAGATGAAAAGACAGATGTTCCAGAAATCTATAAATTGTCTGAAACCTATGACATGAATTGGTATGATACCTATCTCTTGGCTAAAAAGACAGCCGTGAGCCACCAGATTATTGTTAAGCGTATGCAAGTGCAATTAGAGCAAGCTCAAGCTCAAAAATTGGGTGGTGATTCTGCATTGACGGAGACAGAGGAAAAGATTCTTAAAGCTGTTAAATCTGAAAAACCGGTTGATTACTTACAGAGTGCTAAGGGTCCGGGCGGGACTGTGACTAATTCTGAGAAAAAAATTCTCACAGACTTGGCACAAAGAGGCTTTATGGATGAGGTCATTAACCTCATGGTTGCCTACAGTTTGGGACGGACACGTTCAACAAATGTGAACCGAGAGTATATCTCTAAACTTGCCAACGATTTTGCCTTTAAGAAGATTGTTACTGCTGAACAAGGGCTTTTGGCTTTGCGTAGTGGTTACGACAAAAAATCACAGCGGGCAAAAGACGATTCTAAGAAGAAAACAAATGTACCTAGCTGGAGCGATCCTGATTACGATAATCAAACCAGTCAGGCCGATCAAGCCAAGTTAGACGAAATTAGACGCCGTGCTTTGGCTAAACTAGAAAAAGGAAAGGAGTAGCCTATGGAAAGAGTCGGACAAACCTTGAACCGAACAGGGCATCATGGGTCTGGTAATGCAACAGATCTAACCAAGCAAATCTTGGCGGATCCAAGAGTGGCTGGCTTTATTCAAGAACATGGCTTAAGCCAGGACGAAATCAAGCGTAGTCTTCCAAAGTTCAATCAATTCTTGGTGGAATGCCGTAAGGTCAAAGAAGGTGATGTCAGCTACATCGCCAAAGGGTATGAGCCGATTCTGACCATGAATGAAGGCTACGCTGATGTGACCTATAAGGAAACGCGTCAGCTTAAGGAGCAACAAGAACAACAGGCTATTTCTAAGCGGATTAACTTGGTGAGTTTGCCTCAGTCCTATCGCAAGATTACCTTTGTTGATATTGCACTAGATGATGTCGCTCGTGTTGATACTTTTGAGACACTTGTTGATTTTGTGGCTAATTACCCTAGTCCAGACCAGAAAGGCCTCTATATCTACGGAGATATGGGGGTTGGGAAATCCTTCATGTTGGCTGCTATGGCCCATGAACTTTCAGAGACCAAGAAGGTTGCTACGACCATTATTCATTACCCATCTTTTACCATTGATGTTAAAAATGGGATCAAGGACGGCTCTGTGAAGGAACAAATTGATGCTGTCAAAGAAGCAGAAGTCCTAGTTTTAGATGATATTGGTGCAGAGCAATTCTCTTCTTGGATTAGGGACGATGTTTTGCAAGTCATTCTCCAGTATCGCATGATCGAGGAGTTACCGACCTTTTTCACATCCAACTATAGTTTTGCAGACTTAGAAGCTAAGCTATCAAATGGACGTCAGGGTGACGAGACTTGGCAGGCCAAACGTGTGATGGAACGTATTCGTTTTCTAGCTAAAGAGGTTCACTTGAAAGGTGTTAATCGCCGTTAAGGTGATCCTGATAATGATAAAGAACAAGCGTGTTTGCTTTCCTTGGTGGAAGTGAGAGTGCTAAATGAAGAAAGGAATCCCT
>DBFVHV010000301.1:0-2658 GCA_048524165.1 Streptococcus sp. | reverse complement strand
TTTCCTCCCTAGCGTTTTTCTAAAGGAATATAAGTCATGTTTTCTTGTCCAATATACTGTGAACGTGGACGAATCAATTTGTTATTTTTTTGTTGCTCTTGAATATGTGCAATCCAACCGGCAACTCGACTCATAGCAAAGATGAGTGTAAAGATATCACTGTCAATTCCTAGCGTATGATATACAGTGGCTGAATAGAAGTCCACATTAGGAATCAATCCCTTCTTATCTTTCATGAACTCTTCAATTTCTTGAGACATATTAAAGAATTCTTCATTCTCTGTACCCTCTGTTAACTTCTTGGCCATATCTCTTAAGAAAATCTCACGAGGATCTTGCTTCTTGTAAACACGGTGCCCAAATCCCATGATTTTTTCTTTAGAATCAAGTTTTTCCTGCAAGTATGCATTGACATCACCAGATTCACGTACTTCTTTTAGCATATCAAAGACACGTTCATTAGCCCCACCGTGAAGTGGACCTTTTAGGGCACCAATAGCAGTCGTGACACAAGAATAAATATCTGTTAGGGTTGAGGCACAAACTCGCGCCGCAAAAGTTGAGGCATTCAATTCATGGTCAGCATGAAGGATTAAAGCCTTATTCATAGCTTCGATTTCAATTTCAGAAGGTTCAACACCATTCAACATGTAAAGAAAATTCGCCGCAAAACCTAAATCCTTCCGTGGTTTAAGAGGCATTTTACCAGTACGTAAACGTGCAAAAGTCGTGATGATAGTTGGCAATTTAGCCATTAATTCTATGCTTTGCTGATAAACTGCTTCCATGGATCTTTCTTCAGCGTCCACATTATAAACCCCAAGAAGGGAAACTGTTGAACGAAGGACACTCATCGGGTGTAAATGGGGGCGAGATTGGATAAGAATACATTGTTCTACAGCATCTGAAATTTCATAATTCTTACGTAACTCGGCTTCAAAATACTTGAGTTCCATTTGCGTCGGAAGATGACTATTCCACAACAGATAAATCACTTCCTCAAAAGACGCCTTATTATCCATAAACTCGGAAATATCATATCCTGCATAGGACAAACGGTCATCAATAATAGATGAAATCCTAGTATTACAGGCAATCATATCCTTAAGTCCATTAATTTCAACTGTTGTCATATTAGGCTCCCTTCAATTTTTTTCTTACAACCATTGGCAAGATACCACCATTTTTATAGTAGCGAATATCAGCATCTGCATCAAAACGAACTAGTACTTTGAAAGTTTTGGTTTGTTCAGGTGTTGAAGCTGTAACAGTGATAACATCATGGACACCTGGATTTTCTGAAAGATCAAAGCTAAAGGTCTCATGTCCTGTCAATCCAAGACTTTCAGCATTTTCTCCTTCCATAAATTGGACTGGTAAAATCCCCATCATAACGAGATTTGAACGGTGAATACGCTCAAAGCTCTCAGCAAGTACTACTTTTACACCAAGGAGATTTGCCCCTTTAGCTGCCCAGTCACGACTTGAGCCCATCCCATAATCCTTACCAGCAATTACAAGCGTATCTCGATTAGCTTCTTTATATTTCATAGCAGCATCATATATAGGTAGAATGTCATCTTCATATTTAGTAAATCCACCAATTTTTCCTTCTGCCAACTCATTTTTGATACGAATATTAGCAAAAGTTCCTCGCATCATGACTTCATGGTTTCCACGACGACTACCATAAGAATTAAATTCTTGATAATCTACACCATTTTCAGACAAATAGCGTGCTGCTGGACTATTTCTAGCAATATTACCAGCTGGAGAAATATGGTCTGTTGTAACCGTATCTCCAAATTTAGCCAATACCTTCAAATTATTCAATGGTTTAATGGTCAAATCATCTCCTAAAGCATCAAAGTAAGGTGGATTTTGAATATAGGTAGACTTCTCATTCCATTTATAATTTTGGCTCTGTTCAGTAGGGATGGCATTCCACTTCTCACTATCTGAGAAGACACTAGCGTATTCGTCTCGGAAAAGTTGACGGGTTACGTATTTATCAACATAAGCTTCAATTTCATCACGTGATGGCATAATATCTTCTAGATAGACGGCTTGCCCATTGTCGTCAAAACCTAAAGGCTCCCTTGTCAAATCAATATTAGTGTTACCAGCCAAAGCGTAGGCAACAACCAATGGTGGGCTAGCTAAGAAATTTGCTTTTACGAGAGGATTAATACGCCCTTCAAAGTTACGATTTCCTGACAGAACGGCACTCGCTAGTAAGTCCTTGTCTACAATAGCCTTAGCTACCTCAGGACGTAAATCTCCCGAGTTACCAATACACGTCGTACATCCGTAACCTACCAAATTGAAGCCAAGCTTGTCTAAGTAGCTTTGCAAACCTGAAGCTTTAAGATAACCAGTAACAACTTTAGAACCTGGTGCCAAAGATGTCTTCACCGTTGGAGATACCTTTAACCCTTTCTCAACTGCTTTTTTAGCTAAAAGACCAGCCGCCATAAGAACGTAAGGATTTGAGGTATTGGTACATGATGTGATAGCTGCAATGGCCACATGACCTGTTTGAATTGTTTCTGAATGATCCTTAAAGTCAACGTTTGCAGTTTTTGCTAACTCTTCCTTATCCAAACCGAAACCACGGACACCTGCTTCTCGTACCACTGCATCTTGAAATTCTTGCTT
>DBFVHV010000300.1:0-10396 GCA_048524165.1 Streptococcus sp. | reverse complement strand
GCGTTTGGATGTACATAACGCAAACTGAAATCATTTACTTTTGAGACATCATTGAAGTCAAATTTAGAGAACATTGGGTAGATGAAACTCATCAAAACGATGGCAATCAAGATTCCCAACATTACAACTGTTGATTTCTTTTTAAAGAATTGACGCATCACTGATTTCCAGTATGAATAAGCTGGTGCATCAATTGTTTCAGAGGCAAAATCATCGCGCTTTACAAATTGGAACTTACTTTTATCAATTGAAGCCATTATTTACCTCCTTTAGATGTCAATTTGATACGTGGGTCAATAATAGTCATAAGGATATCACCCACAAGCAATGAGAAGATGGTGAGGGCTGTGAAAATAAATACCAGACCAACGACCATAGCATTATTAGAAGCACGAACAGAGTCGATCAACATTTTACCCATACCAGGGTAGGCGAAGATTGTTTCTGTCAAGGTTGCCCCTGTGATAACCCCAACAATAGATGCTGGAATTCCTGAAACCAAGGAAACCATAGCATTCTTGAAAATGTGTTTGTTCGAAATTTCTCGTTCTGACAATCCTTTGGCACGTGCAAAACGAACGAAGTCTTGTGATTGCAAGTCAATCATGTAACGACGGATCCAAATCGCAAGACCTGGTGTTGACAAGAGACCGAGAATAACAGATGGCAAGACGTAAGAACGCCAGTCACCCGCACCCAAGATTGGGAAAGAATCTGGAAGACCAATCTCAGAACCAATCAAGCGAATGATATATACCAAGGCAATCGTTGGTAGAGAGAGCAAGAAGGTCAAGATACCTGTTGACACACTATCAAAGAGTGTATTTTTAAAGCGTGCCATGTAAGATCCCACTGGAATCGCTAAGGCATAAGACAAGATCAAACCAATCAAACCAGCAATGGCAGAGCTTGTCACCATTGATGGGTATTGATAGCGACTCTTAGTAGATGTGTACGGATCATCGCCATAGTAAGAACGATCTCTAGCGTCAGCCTGACTAGGTGATTTATAAGTACGAGAATAGATATCTACTGAAGATATTTTCTTACCAGTAGGGAAGTTAACCTCAGAGCTTTGTGTTTGTCCTTGACCTTGGGTAATAACATCAAGAACACCTTGCTCAGCATAAGTTGGGTATGAAGTTCCAAGATTCATCTTCACAAAGTTTTGGTGAACAAATGGGAACTGACTGTTAAAGTAAAGCAGATATTTATGCTTAGTCCCTGAACCAACAACTGACCAACCAATAGCTGGGTCATTTTCAATACGGATGTAACGCTTCAAGTTTGGATTTGTTTTATCTTTAACCCATCCAGTATTGTCAAATTCAAAGAGGTGCGTGTAGAATTCAAACACACGTTCGAGCACTGGTACATCACGTGTCGCATAGAATTGCTTACTTTGCTTGAACTGATGCAAACGCCAGCCATGTCCCAAACTATCCACATATTTTTGGTAGATAGCTTTATTGGCTTTTGTTGGCTTAGTTGTTACCGACTTATCAAGTGTGCTGGCTTTCTCCTGCAACTCCTTGGTGTCATAGTAATCAATGTACCCCATACGTTCAAAGATTGTATTTTCATAGTTAGCCTTAGAATCAGCTGTCTTAGCAATCTTGTTGTAGTTAGGGTCCTGTCTGAAAATCAGACGCCTCGGCACCATGGTATAGATAATCGTGTAGGTCAAGGCCGTCACGACAAATATTGACAATAGAGAACGGAGGGTTCTCAATAAAATATATTTTTTCATGTCTCTTCCTTTAATTCCAAAAGAACTTTCCCAATCTAATGAGAAAGTTCCATCGTCCTTTTATTTAACGTGTTTCTCAAGGTCTTTTTGAGCTTTTTCGTTGGACTTAGACTTTTCTTTAAGCCAGCTTTCGCGAGCTTTATCATAGTTTTTCTTAGTGACAACATCTTTTTGAGGTTCAAGGTACTTGAAGTATCGGTCAGAACCCTTAGGTCCTACTTGAGAGTAGGTACCTGAGAATGGTGTCAAACGAGCTACCATTGGAGCAGCACCCTTATTGACCATAAGTGGCATAAAGAGTGAGCTGTCTTCCAACCAGGCTTGTGCCTCAGCATAACGTTCATAACGTACATTGAGGTCGCTTGTTTCCTTAGCTGCATTATCAACCAAAGCATCAAAGTCTTTAAGACCTACTTGAGCTGCTGCTGCATTGTTAGGGTCGTCAAATCCCATGTAAGTTTTTGTGTTCTCACTAGCTGTTGTTTTGAAGATATCGAGGAATGTTGATGGATCTTCATAGTCAGGAGCCCAAGCTACTGAGATATTGATATCCCAGTCTTCTGCTGCTGCATTAGCTGCATACAATGTGCTATTTAGAAGATCATCTTGAGACATTTGATGAACATCTACCACGACATTTTCTTTACCAAGTGTCTTTTCAACAGATTGTTTCAAAGATTGTGCACGCGCAACCGTTGGTTTAGCTGCTTGGTCAACTGGAAGGTCCAAGTGAATTGGGAATTGAACACCTTGTCCTTGAAGAGCTTCCTTAGCTTTGTTAAATTCAGCCTTCGCTTTATCAGCATTGAAGATACCGTCTTGACTGTCTTTAAAGTTAACACCTGACCACTCGTCACCATATGAAGCCATCTTTTCACTTACCAAATCGCCGAATGACTTATCTCCAGCATAAACGAAGTCAGGTTTTACGAGTAGGTTACGAACCGCAAGGGCTGCACCCTTCTCACCATTAAGTTGTGCTGAATAAGCTGTACGGTCAATAGCGAAGTTAACTGATTGACGGAAGTCCTTGTTAAGAAGAGCTTTCTTAGTTGAATCTTTCTCAGCATCTGTCTTCTTAGATGTATGATTGTAAGACTGACGGTCAATATTAACACCAACACCACCAATATCTGCAGAAGGTTGTGTATAGAAGATATTATCTTTATATTGTTTTTCTACTGAATCAAAGTTTGAGCTTGTTGGATATAGACGTGCTTGACTATAAGCTCCATCAGTGAAATTACGGACAAGCGATTCTTGGTCAGAAGCGTCGTAGAAAGATAGTTTAACGCCGTCAAAGTGAACATTTTTCTTATCCCAATAGTTTTCATTTTTAGCCAACTCGATAGATGATTTAGCTGTCAATGACTTAAGGATATATGGACCATTATAAAGGATAGATGATGGATCTGTTGATTTACCAAAGCTATCCCCTTTTGACTTAAGAAACTCTTCATTTACAGGCCAAAAGAGAGAATAAGTCATCTTAGAATTCCAGTAAGGTTCTGGTTGCTTAAGCGTATACTGAAGTGTGTAATCATCAAGAGCTTTAACGCCGACTTTAGAAAAGTCTTTATCAGTACCCTCAAAATATTCAGCAAGACCTACTACTGAATCTTTTGCCAAGTAGATTGATTCTGTCTTTTTATCAGCGGCATGCTTAAGCCCTGTTACAAAGTCTTTGGCTGTCACTTCCGCATACTCTTCACCATCTGAAGTATACCATTTAACTCCCTTACGAAGTTTGTAAGTATAAGTTAAACCATCAGCTGAAACTGTCCAATCCTTGGCAATAGAAGGCACCAAATTACCATATTTATCGTTTTCCAAAAGGCCGTCGACACCATTTGTTACAGCATCAGTCGTTGAACCTTTATTTGAAATAAGGTAATCCAATGTTTCAGGATCAGCAGTATAAACGTAGTTATAAGTATTGCTTGACGTTTTTGATTTTGATGAACAAGCCACTAAAACCCCAACACTAAGAAGCGACACACCCGCAAGGGCCAACCATTTACTTTTTTTCATAAGTGTTCTCCAAAAAATCTTATTTTGTACATGATATTATACCACAAAAAACAACAAAAGGGAATTTTCAGAATATTTTGTCTTATGCTGTCTTTCTACAATTACGAGACACTAAAACAACTTCTTTGGGCAAAAGAAAAAGGCAACCTGCCTTTTCCTAAAGTTTATTATTTAACATGTTTCTCAAGATCTTTTTGAGCTTTTTCGTTAGATTCTTTCTTTTCTTTAAGCCATTTTTCACGACTTTGTTCATACTCTTTCTTAGTGACTACTTTTTCTTGTGGTTTCACATATTTGAAGTAGTCTGATGAGTTTTTATCACCCACTTGCATGCTAGCACCGGTAAACGGTGTCAAGCGTGAGATAACTGGTGCTGCACCGTTACCAACAGTCAATGGAATGACAAGTGAGCTATCTTCCAACCAAGCTTGAGCTTGAGCATAACGGTCGTAACGAGCATTGAGGTCTGTTGTTTCTGAAGCTGCTGAATCAAGCAAGGCATCATAATCTTTAAGACCTACTTGGGCTGCTGCTGCATTGTTTGGATCATCATAACCCATGAAAAACTTGGTATTTTCACTTGATGTTGTTTTGAAGATATCAAGATAAGTTGATGGATCTTGATAGTCTGGACCCCAAACGACACCGTTAGAAATATCCCAGTCTTCTGCTGCTGCATTTGCTGCATTAAGAGTCGCATTTTGCATATCATCAGATGACAATTGGTTAACATCGATAACCACATTATCGCTACCCAATGATTGTTCAATGGTTTGTTTCAAAGATTGAGCCTGAGCAACATGGATTTTAGAACTTTGGTCAACTGGAAGGTCCAAGTGAATTGGGAATTGAACACCATCTGCTTGGAGAGCTTCCTTAGCTTTGGCAAACTCAGTCTTAGCTTTTTCAGCATTGTAGAGGCCATCTTGACCATCAGTAAAGTTTACACCTGACCATTCATTACCATAAGAGGACATTTTCTCTGTTACAAGATCTCCAAAGGTCTTATCACCTGCACTGACAAAATCAGAAGGAACAAAAAGATTACGAAGAGCTAGAGCTGCACCATCTTTACCATTCATTTGTGATTGATAAGCCGTACGATCAATAGCAAAGTTAATTGATTGACGGAAGTCTTTGTTTAGAAGAGCCTTCTTAGTTGATGTCTTTTCAGCATCCGTCTTCTTGGCTGAGAATTTATAGCTTTGGCGGTCGATATTAACACCAATGGCTGATGTAGACGCACCTGCTGCAGTGTAATAAATGTTATCTTTATATTTCTTCTCTACAGAAGCATAGTTAGAACTCGTTGGGTAGACACGAGCCAAACTATAGGCACCATCCGTGAAACCACGTTCTAGAGCCTCTTGATCCGAACCGTCATAATATGACAATTTGATGGCATCAAAGTGTACATTTTTCTTGTCCCAATAATTTTCATTCTTAGTCAACTCAATAGATGATTTAGCTGTCAAAGATTTGAGAAGGAAAGGACCATTATAGAGGATAGAGGTTGGGTCTGTTGACTTACCAAAATCTTTCCCTTTATTCTTAAGAAAGTCTTCGTTAACTGGGAAGAGCAAGCCATAAGTTGTTTTAGAATTCCAGTATGGCTCAGGTTTTTTAAGGGTGTATTGCAATGTATAATCGTCGATTGCTTTAACGCCTACATTTGAGAAATCTTTATTGGCACCAGAGAGGTAGTCAGACAAGCCAGCAATAGAATCTTGCACCAAGTAAAGAGCTCCAGACTTGCCATCAGCCGCATGCTTAAGACCAGTCACAAAGTCCTTAGCAGTCACATCAGCATACTCTTCACCATCAGAAGTATACCATTTAACTCCCTTACGGATTTTATAAGTATAAGTCAGACCATCTTGAGAGACAGACCAATCTTCAGCTACTGAAGGGACAAGATTACCATATTTGTCCGCTTCCATAAGTCCATCTACACCATTAGTTACAGCAATTTTTGTAGGTCCTGTATTTGAAGTGATGTAATCCAATGATTCTGGATCTGAATTATAAACATAACCATAAGTCGTTCCACTAGTACTTGACTTAGAAGAACAAGCCGCTAAGGCACCTACACTGAGGAGTGCCACACCCGCGAGGGCTAACCATTTGCTTTTTTTCATAAGATTTCTCCAAAAAATAAAATTTTACTCTTTCATTATAGCATAAATAATCAAGAAAAGCAGTCACTTTCAGAATATTTTGCACAAGCAAAGTACATAATGAAACATGGCAAACTCAACAGTCCATTGTATTTCCTGGATTTCTAGCTACTTTAATCGATTTATTTTTAATCACCAGTCATGCATAAAACAAAAAGGTCTAACACCTTGGTCAGACCTCTGTTTTTTGCCAAAATTAGTTATTAAGAGTTTGAGCAGCTGTGATAATAGCTAAGTTGTAAATATCTTCAGCACTAGCACCACGAGAAAGATCGTTTACTGGTTTATTAAGACCTTGTAAGATTGGTCCGATAGCCTCGAACATTCCCAAACGTTGGGCAATCTTATAACCGATATTACCGGCCTGCAAACCAGGGAAGACAAATACATTAGCGTGTCCTGCTACGTCACTATCTGGAGCCTTAATAGCTGCTGTCGCTGGAACAAATGCTGCATCGAACTGCAACTCACCATCAATAGCCAAGTCAGGACGCATTTCTTTAGCAATCTTTGTTGCTTGAACAACCCTGTCAACTTTTGGCGATTTAGCAGAACCTTTTGTTGAGAAGCTAAGCATTGCCACCTTAGGATCAATACCAAAAACTTTAGCTGTTTCGGCAGTATTAATGGCAATTTCTGCCAATTCTTGAGAATTTGGTTCAATATTGATAGCACAATCGGCAAACATCAAGCGATGATCGGTATTTTCACGGTTCATAAGGAAGACACCCGATGTACGAGAAATACCAGGTTTTGTTTTGATAATTTGAAGAGCAGGACGAACGGTATCCGCTGTTGAGTGAATCGCACCTGAAACCATTCCATCTGCTAAACCAAGTTTAACTAACATAACACCAAAATAGTTGACATCATGAAGCAACTTTTCCGCATCTTCCATTGTCGCTTTCCCTTTACGGATTTCAACAAATTTTTCCTTCATTTCCTCGAAACCTTCATAGGTTTCAGGATTGATAATTGTATAGTTAAAGTCTGCAAAACCAAGATCGTTCAAGATTTTGTGAACCTCTGCTGGGTCTCCCAAAATAATAGGATCAACCAATCCTTCAAATTTCAAACGGGCAGCTGCACGAACCACACGGTCGTCGTTACCCTCAGGGAAAACAATCTTAATACCCTTCCCTAAAATATGTTCACGAAGTTCACCAAATAGACTACGCATAAAAAAATTCCTCAATCAATCTTTTTTAGTTTGTAAGTTCATGATAACGGTTTCAAAATCATCTGTCAAGGAAGATGCATGGACCATCTCTTTTTTGGTGAATGGATCAACAAATGCAAGACGGTGACAATGCAAGGCCTGGCGCTCAATTCCATAGTCTAGAGAACCACCATAAAGGTCATCTCCCAAAAGGGGGAGTCCCAAGTGGGCAAAGTGAACACGAATCTGATGAGTACGCCCAGTATGCAAATTGATATCAACCAGTTTAACCCTACCATAATCACCTACCAAACGATAACTAGTGTGGGCATATTTCCCCGATTTATGGACGCGACGTGTGATAATGGAATCCACATCACGCGCAATCGGTGCAATGATTTCCCCTTGCTGCTCAAGTTTGGTGTCACCTTCAACCAAGGCATAGTAATGTTTCTTGATAGACTTCTGTTGTAACTGTTTATCCATACGAGCATGGGCGTAACCATGCTTGGCAAACAGCATGAGACCAGAGGTGTCCTTATCCAAACGTGTCACGATATGGACACGCTGGTTGGGATAATTATTGCTGACAAAGTGATGTTTGACAAAATTAGCCATGGTATTATCATGATTAACACTTGGAATACTGGCATAGCCATAGGGCTTATTAATCACCAAGAAGTTATCATCCTCATAGACTATATCCAAGTCAAAAGGAATTGGCTTCAAGCTTTCATGCGGTGCCTCATCAGGGATTTCTATGGTAACCACGTCTCCCTCATGAACAGGATAAGTAGCAAACTGCTCCTCACCGTTGACCCAGATATGACCACCCTCAAACTTAATCTTGGCTAGAAGCCCTTTTGAAATATCGTGCTCCTTCAAAAAGGTCTTAACTCGACATGAACGTCCTACAGTAAATTCATATCTCATTCTTCCATGTCTCCAATAAAGGAATCACGGACCCGTTCCCAAAAACTTGTGTGGCTAGCACTAGCAACAAAAGAAATCTTACGTTGGTCAATCGAAAATTCTACCTTTTTCACATTACGGTTGGTGTAGGTCTTATTATCAACCGATAGAGTGTAGCTTCCCATTCGAGTAGGATAGACAGTAATCTTCTCATGTTTTGGCACGATAAGTGGACTACCTAAGGTACGGTAAACACGATTATTAAGACTAGCAATTTCTGTCAGCTGCAAGGCTTCAATAGTCGGATGAAGCACCGCACCACCCAAAGATTTATTGTAGGCAGTTGAGCCCGTAGGTGTCGATACAGATAACCCGTCTCCGCGGAAGCTCTCAAACAGGACATCATTAAGGCAAACATCTGCCGCCATAGTCTTCTCGTTACGCTTAATTGCTGCTTCATTGAGGGCAATAGACGTGAAAGAACGCCCATCAGCCAAGGTTAATGCGACATTTAAAAGAGGGTAGGAAATCTTATCTCCATTATCCTTACGCAGGGTTTCAATTAATTGATCCACTTCACTATCCAAGTAATCTGTATAAAAACCTAAATGCCCCGTGTGAATCCCTACAAAACGAACACGAGAGAGCTCTTTTTCATACATATGGAAAGACGATAGCAACATGCCATCACCACCAATAGAGATAATCACATCAGGATTTTTCTTAGTCAAATAAAAATCAGGATCATCTCGAAAGGCGCTAAAAAGTTTTGAGGCAACACGCCTACTTTGGGGTTTGCCATTGGCAATAATAGCTACCTTCATCTTATCAGAAAAGGTCTTCATCTGTGTCATCACTATTTCCTACACTATCTTTCAAACTTCTATTGATTGGATCATAGAGCAATTGGGCTTCTCTAATGTCATCTCGTATCTTACGCATTTCTTCGTCAAGCTCATAAGCCATACGGGCCGTATTTTCCAAGCGAAGTTTAATCTCCTCTGGAAAATTTCCCTGATACTTATAGTTAAGGGAATGTTCAATGGTGGCCCAAAAGTTCATAGCCAAAGTCCTAATCTGAATCTCGGCCAAAATTTCCTTTCGACCATCAATGGTATCAACCGGATAGGACACGATAACATGGTAAGAGCGGTAACCCGAATTCTTACGGTTCCTAATATAGTCACGCTCTGAGACTATGGTCATATCACTTCGACGACGAAGCAAGGACAAAACTTCATCCACATCATCGACAAACTGAACCATTACTCGGAGTCCTGCAATATCTTGCATATCCTTTGCTAAATTCTCAACAGAGAGACTACGTAGGGCAATTTTCTCTTCAATGGAAGCCACTGACTTCACACGTCCCGTCACAAACTCAATGGGCGAGTGACGATTTTGCTTACGAAATTGTTTACGAATACCTCGGAGCTTAATTTTGAGCTCACCTACGGCCTGAATATAAGGGTCTAAAAATTGTTCCCAATCCATGGTCAAGATAGGACTCCTCCTTGTCAAAAGCTTTAGTTTTTTATAAAATAAATACAATCTGTTATATTATACCACATTTAAAAGAACAAGGGAGGACACACATGAACCATTTAGAGATAGAGTACAAGACTCTGCTCACCAAAGACGAATACAATCGTTTAGCAGTGCTTTTCTCCCATGTAACACCTGTTACGCAAACCAACTACTACATCGATACACCTCAAAGTGACATGAGAAATAAAAAGTTGTCTTTGCGTATCAGAACCCTTCCCACTCATGGTGAACTGACCTTGAAAATTCCTGAAAAGGTTGGAAATATGGAATACAACGTCACTATGGACTGCGCGGAGGCTAAGGCTATGACCAAGTCTCTTGACTTCCCTGATTGCCAAATCAAGTCCATTCTTTTGGAACGTGGCGTTAAGTTAGAGGACCTAACCATCCTCGGACATTTAACCACAACCCGTCGTGAATACCAGACCAATATTGGTCTCATGGCGCTTGATGTCAATGTCTATGCTGACAAGAAAGACTATGAGCTTGAATTGGAAGTTTCAGATGCCAAGAGAGGTAAAGACGATTTTGATGCCTTTCTTAAGGAAAATAATATTGACTTTAAGTATGCCAAGAGCAAGGTTGCACGCTTCATAGCAACTCTAAAACGAGATAAAGACTAGTTGGTAAAACGTGAGTTTATAGAAATTCCGCTAATCATTTTTGATGCCCTCCAAGGCTGACTTCCCACCGTGAAAAACCTCTATAAAAACCATTTACTTCAATTTAAGGCAAGGATTAACCCTTGTCTTTTTATGTATGCAAGGACAATTTGGACCTTATGCAACTTCCAGAATTGCTCTCTTCTATCTAAAAACG
>DBFVHV010000299.1:0-10689 GCA_048524165.1 Streptococcus sp. | reverse complement strand
GATTTTGGATGAGGTAGCCAAGGGACACAGTGAGATTGGGATTATCTATTTGAATCGTCAAAATAGCAAGGGAATCCAGCAAAATATGGACAAGCTTGGGCTTGAGGCTATTGATTTGATTCCGTTTAAGACGCACATTTATCTCCGTAAGGGGCATCCTCTGGCTAAAAAAGAAAGTCTGGTCATGGAAGACTTGGCGGCCTTGCCTACGGTGCGTTTCACTCAGGAGAAGGACGAGTACCTTTACTATTCTGAGAACTTTGTGGATACGTCAGATTCGTCTCTTATGTTTAACGTGACAGACCGTGCGACTTTGAACGGTATCTTGGAACGTACGGATGCTTATGCGACGGGGTCTGGCTTCTTGGATGCACAAAGTGTGAATGGGATTACGGTGATTCCGCTTGAGGATAATTTGGATAACAAGATGGTTTATGTCCGTCGTAAGGGGATTAACTTGTCGTCTTGTGCTCTCAAGTTTGTCAATGTTATGTTTGACTACTTTGATACATACAAACCATAGGAGGATTTATGCGTAAGGTTGCGATTCCTTTGGCTATTCTAGCTCTGATTGGTTTGGATCAGTGGGTCAAGCATTGGGTTGTGGCAAATATTGCCCTTAACCAAGTTATCAAGGCTATTCCTGGACTTTTCAGCTTAACCTATCTACAGAACCGTGGTGCTGCCTTTTCGATTTTACAGGATCAGAAATATTTCTTTGTGATTTTGACGGTTCTAGTGATTGGTGCGGCTCTGGTTTATCTGGTTAAGAATTACCAGAAGAGCCTTTGGCTGGTGCTATCTTTGGTTTTGATTATCTCAGGTGGTATTGGTAACTTTATTGACCGTCTGCACTTGGGTTACGTGGTTGATATGGTTCAGCTTGATTTTATTGATTTTGCGATATTTAACGTGGCAGACTCCTATCTAACGGTGGGCGTGTTGCTCTTGATTTTAATCTTATGGAAAGAGGAAAATGGAAGTCATCATTAAAGAGGCGGGAAACCGTCTGGACAAGGCTTTGGCAGATTTGATAGAATTGTCACGTAGTCAGGCCAATGAAGCAATCAAGGCTGGAACAGTCTTGGTTAATGGTAAGTCGGCAAAGGCCAAGTATGCGGTTAAAGAGGGTGATGTCATCACCTATGAATTGCCAGAAGAAGAGGTCTTGGAATACAAGGCCGAGGATATTCCTTTGGATATTATCTACGAAGATGCGGATGTGGCAGTGGTCAACAAACCTCAAGGTATGGTGGTCCATCCTTCAGCTGGTCACACGTCTGGTACCTTGGTCAATGCCCTGATGTATCATGTCAAGGACCTCTCGTCTATCAATGGTGTGGTTCGTCCAGGAATTGTCCACCGTATCGACAAGGACACGTCAGGTCTCCTTATGATTGCTAAGAATGATAAGGCTCACAATGCTTTGGCGGCTGAGCTTAAGGATAAGAAGTCACTTCGTAAGTATGTGGCTATCGTGCATGGCAATCTGCCTAACGATCGAGGTGTGATTGAGGCTCCGATTGGGCGCTCAGACAAGGACCGCAAGAAGCAGGCGGTTACAGCTAAAGGAAAACCTGCAGTTACACGATTTACCGTTCTTGAACGTTTTGGCAACTATACCTTGGTAGAGTTGCAACTGGAAACAGGTCGCACGCACCAGATTCGTGTGCACATGGCTTATATCGGTCACCCGGTGGCGGGAGATCCTCTTTATGGGCCACGCAAGACCCTCAAGGGCCATGGCCAATTTCTACATGCCAAGACCCTTGGTTTCACGCATCCTACGACTGGAGAATTGGTCGAATTTACAGCGGAAGAACCTGCTATTTTCAAGGAAACCTTGGAGAAGTTGAGAGAAGTTTAACAGTCCTAAATTGTCAAATTAAGTTAGACTTTTCAAGTAACTCAGAAAAACTTGGTATGGTGTTTGATAATTCAAAGACTTCCTAGGAATTCTATTTCTTTTATCAGCTATAGCTGATAAATAATTTTGAGAAATATTCGTAAAATCCATTTGTTTCGGTAGCGTGCAGGAATCATCTTTTTCTCTTTGAATAAAAGCCATTTCTACAAAAATAGAAAAGTTTGACAAAAATTTGGAGGTGTGTGATGAAAACTTTTGTACGAGCATTTATAATGACTGTTACTTACTTTTTACCCCTTTTTCTCCTCTCAACAGTTGTATCGGGTGAGACAGTTACGAGTTACTTGCTTGCAGGGGTACTGACGGTGCTAGCCTATCTAGGACTGGTCTGGCTTTATCTGACATTTTGGGATAAAAAACCATGGTCAGTCATGAAATTACGGGTAGACCATCAGGCTATCAAAGGCTTTGTCCTAGCAGCTTCTTGGACTGTTATAATTGTCGTAGCTAGTTGTGTAGGCGCTATTTTTCTAGGCGATGTGGACAAGTCAGCAGCTAGCTGGTCAGTTGCTAACCTTGTGAAAGCTTTTGTATCGGCCTTTTTGATTCAAGGCTTTCCTGAAGAATTAGTCTTTCGGGGCTATATTTTTCAGACCCTTCATCTCAAGCCCGCCCATAAGATGCTGGTGTCAGCTGCTTTATTTGCGGCAATCCATCTAGTACATCTTACATCAGGATGGGGATTTGGGCTCTTAACGACGGCTATGGCATTTTCCTTCGGTCTATTTGCAGCGATTCTACGTGATCGCTATCAGACGACTTGGGCAGCAGTGGCTGTGCATGGAGGAATTCACATGACTCGTAAAATGTTTGAATTGGCTGGCTATGGGTTTGGGAATTCTCATTTTATGCTAGCGGGAGCAGGCTTCTTGTTGTGCTCCATCTATTTACTCTGGCGGTGGTATCGTCCAGTGGCGGATGTCTAGCTTAATTTTACAAATTGGGAGTTATTAAACGGATAGTCTTTCTTGGGAGAGGCGTCTGTTTTTTTCTTGTAAAAGAGTCTGAAATTTGCTATAATTTACCTAATTAAATAAGTCCTTTAATCACTGTCCAGAGAGGCAGGCAAGGAGCCATGAGAAGTGTACGGGTGAACTGTACTCATATTTTTGTGTATCTCCTTGTTTTCGAGGGGATTTTTTTGTATTTAGAAAGGTTCTTTTTATGAAGAAAAAAGAGATCGTCGATGACGTAACCATGAAACGTGCCATTACACGTATCACTTATGAGATTATTGAGCGTAACAAAAATCTGGACAAGATTGTCTTGGCTGGTATTAAGACACGTGGTGTTTATATTGCTCAGCGTATCCAAGAGCGCTTGAAACAGTTGGAAAACCTTGATGTGCCATTGATTGAGCTTGATACTAAGGCTTTCCGTGATGATGTTAAGGCTGAACAAGACACATCTGTTTTCCCTATTGAAATTGATGGAACAGATGTTATCCTTGTGGATGATGTGCTTTACACAGGTCGTACGATTCGTGCAGCTATTGACAATATCGTTAGCCATGGGCGTCCAGCGCGTGTTGGTTTGGCTGTCTTGGTTGACCGTGGTCACCGTGAATTGCCAATCCGTGCGGACTATGTTGGTAAAAATATCCCAACAAGTGAGTCAGAAGAAATCGAAGTTTTGGTGACAGAAGTTGATGGCAAAGATAGCGTCAACATTATTGATCCAAGCTAAGATTTAGATAGGCTAGTTCATAAAGCTAGAACGATTCTTTCGCTGTGGTGGAGGAATCTTGGTTTGAATGTAATAGGCCCTAAGCCTTGTGCAAAAAAGATAAATACTCTTAGGAGCTAGTTCTCCGTCATCGTATTTCCTATTTTTGCTTTAGGCTTTAGACGGGCTTTGTATCTTGTTAATTGAACACGGGACTCATTTCTTAGGAAAAAAGATAAGTCTCCTAGCACTCTTTGGAGTGCGTTGTCGACTTCCTATTTTTCTACAGAAATGTTTGGCTAAGCCAAAACGTCCCTTTGTATCTTGTTTTTAAGGAGTCCTTTGATATCGTGAATAACGTAAAATATGATGTGAATGATATGCCAAAACCTGGTTTATTGGTTGGTTTGTCATTCCAGCACTTGTTTGCCATGTTTGGTGCGACGGTGCTTGTGCCGATTTTGGTTGGGATTGATCCCGCTATTGCTCTTTTCTCATCTGGTTTGGGAACTTTAGCTCACTTGACGGTGACCAAGTACAAAATTCCAGCTTACATGGGGTCTAGTTTTGCCTATATTGCGGCTATGCAGACACTTATGAAGACTGATGGCATTGCGGCAGTGGCTCAAGGTGCTATGGCAGGTGGTTTGGTCTACTTGCTTGTGGCTCTGATTGTTAAGTATGCGGGTAAAGACTGGATTGATAAGGTCCTTCCACCAATTGTGGTTGGCCCTATTATCATGGTGATTGGTTTGAACCTTGCAGCTAATGCAGTCAATGATGCAACAACTTTAAATAAAAGTTATAGTATCTATGCTCTCTTGATTTCGATGGTGACCCTCTTTGCGGTTATCCTCTTTAACATGTATGGCAAGAAGATTATCGGTGTTATCCCAATTTTACTTGGTTTAATTGTGGGCTATATTTTCTCAGCGGTTCTTGGTTTGCTGACAGGACATAGCTTTATCAATTTCTCAGAGGTAGCAGCGGCACATTGGATTCAGGTTCCGAACTTTGACATTCCATTTGTGGATTATAGCTTTAAGCTCTATCCAAGTGCGATTTTGACCATGGCTCCGATTGCCTTTGTGACGATGACTGAACACTTTGGTCACGTCATGGTTCTAAACAGTTTGACTGAGCGTGATTACTTTAAAGACCCAGGTCTTGACCGTACCCTTACTGGTGATGGTTTGGCACAGATTATCGCTGGATTCTTTGGAGCTCCTCCGGTAACTTCTTATGGTGAAAATATTGGGGTTATGGCCCTCAGTAAGGTCTACTCAGTTTACGTTATTGCGGGCGCAGCAGTGATTGCGGTCTTGATGAGCTTTATTGGTAAGCTATCAGCACTCTTGCATTCTATTCCAACTCCTGTATTAGGGGGATTATCTATTGCCCTCTTTGGGGTTATCGCTGCTAGCGGTTTGAAAATTTTAGTTGAACATAAGATTGATTTCGATAATAAAAAGAATCTCTTGATTGCTAGTGTTATCTTGGTTTCTGGTATTGGTGGTTTGATGATTGACCTTGGAGGCCTTCAAATCACGGGTGTGGCAAGCTCAACTATTCTTGGTATCTTGCTCTACCAAATTTTGCCAGATCCTAAAAAAGGTAGCAAAGATTAGTCAATCAATTTAAAAGGAAAAACTATGGCGATTGCAGATGGGAAAGTGTCACTAAAACATTTGGTGACTATGGAAACCCTCACGAATGAAGAGGTCTTGGGCCTAATTCGTCGAGGTGGAGATTTTAAAAATGGCAGAGCTGATTTCCAGCTGGATCGACAGTATTTCGCTGCCAATCTCTTTTTTGAAAATTCAACACGAACACACAAGTCCTTCGAAGTGGCTGAGAAAAAACTTGGCTTGGATGTGATTGAGTTCGATGCTGGAACTAGCTCGGTGAATAAGGGTGAGACCCTCTATGATACGATTTTGACCATGTCTGCCTTGGGCGTTGACATCTGTGTGGTTCGCCACTCGGAAGTTGATTACTACAAGCAGTTGATTGATAGTAGGACTATTCAGACCTCTATTGTTAATGGTGGTGATGGTTCAGGGCAACACCCAAGTCAGTGTTTGCTTGACTTGATGACCATTTACGAAGAGTTCGGAACCTTTGAAAATCTAAAGATTTGTATTGCAGGTGATATTACGCATTCGCGTGTCGCTAAGTCCAATATGCAGATTCTCAAGCGTTTGGGTGCTCAGCTTTATTTTGCTGGTCCTGCAGAGTGGTACTCGAATGAGTTCGATGTCTATGGTCAGCATGTGGCTATTGACGACGTCATTGAGGACTTGGATGTGCTCATGTTGCTTCGTGTTCAGCACGAACGTCATGGGGACGATAAAGGATTTTCAAAAGAAGACTACCATGCTTTCTATGGTTTGACTGAAGAACGTTATGCCAAGTTAGCTGATCAGGCGATTATTATGCACCCTGCTCCGGTTAATCGTGATGTGGAAATTGCTGATAGCTTGGTTGAGGCACCTAAGGCGCGTATCGTTGCTCAGATGCAAAATGGAGTCTTTGTCCGTATGGCGATTATTGAAGCTATTTTAAATGGCAAAGCGTAAACAACGTTAACAGATTCCTGAGAGAATCAGACGAAAAAGAACACGGGCTAAATCCTCGGAAAATAGATAGATCTACCTAAAAGCGAGAGCTTTTAAGTCAGATTTCTTAATTTTCATCCAGATTTTAACGCCCTTTGTATCTTAGTGAAAGGAACTATTTACTATAATGGCAAAACGTTTACTTATTTTAGAAGACGGCACTATTTTTGAAGGTCAGGCCTTCGGTGCTGATGTGGATGTGACGGGTGAAATCGTCTTTAATACTGGTATGACAGGTTATCAAGAATCTATTACTGACCAGTCTTATAACGGCCAAATTTTGACTTTTACTTATCCACTGGTTGGAAACTATGGGGTTAACCGTGATGACTATGAGTCAATTACACCAACAACTAAGGGAGTGGTTGTATCAGAGGCTAGCCGTCGTGCTAGTAACTGGCGTAACCAAATGACCTTGGATGAGTTTTTGAAGGCAAAAAACATCCCTGGTATTTCTGGTATTGATACACGTGCCTTGACTAAGATTATCCGTCAACACGGTACCATGAAGGCGACTTTGGCTAATCCTGGAGACAGCATTGAGCACTTGCAAGATCAATTGCGTGCCACTGTTTTGCCAACGAACAATATTGAGCAGGTATCGACTAAGACAGCCTACCCAGCACCAGGTATTGGTAAAAATATCGTTTTGGTTGACTTTGGTCTTAAGCACTCTATCTTGCGTGAATTCTCAAAACGTGATTGCAACGTGACGGTTGTTCCTCAGGACATCACAGCTGAAGAAATTCTTCATCTTAATCCAGATGGTGTGATGTTGTCCAACGGTCCAGGTAACCCTGAAGATGTGCCGCATGCACTTGATATGATTCGTGGCATCCAAGGTAAAATTCCAATCTTTGGTATTTGTATGGGACACCAGTTGTTTAGTTTGGCTAATGGTGCCAAGGCCTACAAGATGAAGTTTGGTCACCGTGGATTTAACCATGCGGTTCGTGAAATTGCGACTGGTCGTGTTGATTTCACCAGCCAAAACCATGGTTATGCCATTGACCGTGACACACTTCCAGAGTGCCTCATGGTAACGCACGAAGAAATTAACGATAAATCAGTTGAAGGTGTTCGTCACCGTGACTTCCCTGCCTTCTCAGTGCAATTCCACCCAGATGCAGCGCCTGGTCCACACGATGCAAGCTATCTCTTTGATGAGTTCTTGGAATTGATTGATGCTTTCCAAGCTGAAAAAGCACGTCGTTAATTGCAACTGTCTAGTGACTATAATGGGGTGGAACGCTTGTTTGCCCCAGTCTACTACCTTATTTAATGACAACCAGAGAGTTGTCAAATAGAAAGGAGAAGATACAGGTTCACGGAAGTGAACACGCCCTAAGGACTGTGTGAAAAAGATAAACGGTGACTAGACGCTTAGGCGTCGTCGTCACGTTTCCTATTTTCACTGAGTCCTTAACGGGCTTTGTATCATAAATTATGCCTAAACGTTCTGATATTAAAAAAATTATGGTTATCGGGTCTGGTCCTATTATCATTGGTCAGGCTGCTGAGTTCGACTACGCTGGTACTCAAGCTTGCTTGGCTTTGAAAGAAGAAGGTTACAGTGTTGTTCTTGTTAACTCTAACCCTGCGACTATCATGACTGATAAAGAAATCGCAGACAAGGTTTACATTGAACCAATTACGCTTGAGTTTGTCACACGTATTCTTCGTAAAGAGCGTCCTGATGCCCTCTTGCCAACACTTGGTGGACAGACTGGTTTGAATATGGCAATGGAATTATCAAAAGCTGGTATTCTTGATGAGCTTGGAGTAGAGCTTTTGGGAACAAAATTGTCTGCCATTGACCAAGCCGAAGACCGTGACCTTTTCAAACAATTGATGGAAGATTTGGAACAACCAATTCCAGAATCAGAAATTGTAAATACGGTTGAAGAAGCAGTTGCCTTTGCGACAGAGATTGGCTACCCAGTTATCGTTCGTCCAGCCTTTACCCTTGGTGGTACTGGTGGTGGTATGTGTGCCAACGAAGAAGAACTTCGTGAAATCGCTGAAAATGGATTGAAATTGTCACCAGTAACACAATGTTTGATTGAGCGTTCGATCGCTGGTTTCAAAGAAATCGAATACGAAGTGATGCGTGATGCCGCAGATAATGCTCTTGTGGTATGTAACATGGAAAACTTTGACCCAGTTGGTATCCACACAGGGGACTCAATCGTATTTGCCCCAACGCAAACCTTATCAGATATTGAAAACCAAATGCTTCGTGATGCCAGCTTGAAGATTATCCGTGCCCTTAAAATTGAGGGTGGCTGTAACGTACAGTTGGCGCTTGACCCACATAGCTTCAAGTACTATGTTATCGAGGTAAACCCTCGTGTATCACGTTCATCGGCCCTTGCCTCAAAAGCCACTGGTTATCCAATCGCTAAATTAGCAGCTAAGATTGCTGTCGGTTTGACACTTGATGAAATGATTAACCCAGTCACTGGTACAACTTATGCCATGTTTGAACCAGCCCTTGACTATGTGGTTGCTAAAATTCCACGTTTCCCATTTGATAAATTTGAACACGGTGAACGTCGTCTTGGTACTCAGATGAAAGCGACAGGTGAAGTTATGGCTATCGGTCGTAACATCGAAGAGTCACTTCTTAAAGCCTGCCGTTCACTTGAAATCGGTGTTTACCACAATGAAATGCCAGAGCTTGCCGAAGTAACAGACGATGCCTTGGTTGAAAAAGTTGTTAAAGCTCAAGATGACCGCCTCTTCTATATTTCTGAAGCCATCCGTCGTGGTTACACTATTGAAGAATTATCAGAGTTGACTAAGATTGATATCTTCTTCCTTGATAAATTGCTCCACATCTTCGAATTGGAACAAGAATTGGCTACTCACGTAGGCGATGTTGATGTTTTGAAAGAAGCTAAACGTAACGGTTTCTCTGATCGTAAGATTGCAGATCTTTGGAATCAAACAGCTGACCAAGTACGTGCGACACGTTTGGAAAATAACATTGTTCCTGTTTACAAGATGGTTGATACTTGTGCGGCTGAGTTTGAGTCATCAACACCATATTTCTACTCAACTTACGAGTGGGAAAATGAGTCAATCAAATCTGATAAAGAATCGGTCATCGTTCTTGGTTCAGGTCCTATCCGTATCGGACAAGGGGTTGAGTTCGACTATGCGACAGTTCACTCTGTAAAAGCTATCCAAGCTGCTGGCTACGAAGCCATCATCATGAACTCTAACCCAGAGACAGTTTCAACAGACTTCTCAGTGTCAGACAAACTCTACTTTGAACCATTGACCTTCGAAGACGTGATGAACGTTATTGAATTGGAACAACCTAAGGGTGTGGTGGTTCAGTTTGGTGGACAAACAGCCATCAACTTGGCAGAGCCATTGTCTAAAGCAGGTGTGAAAATCTTGGGTACACAGGTTGCTGACCTTGACCGTGCAGAAGACCGTGACCTCTTCGAACAGGCCCTTAAAGATCTTGACATTCCACAACCACCAGGACAAACAGCGACAAATGAAGAAGAAGCAGTTGAAGCGGCTCGTAAGATTGGCTTCCCAGTTCTTGTTCGTCCATCATACGTTTTGGGTGGACGTGCTATGGAAATCGTTGAAAATGAAGATGACCTTCGTTCTTACATGCGCACAGCCGTTAAGGCAAGTCCAGACCACCCAGTCCTTGTTGATAGCTATATCATCGGACGTGAGTGTGAAGTGGATGCCATCTCTGATGGTAAGGATGTCTTGATTCCAGGTATTATGGAACACATCGAACGTGCTGGGGTTCACTCAGGGGACTCAATGGCGGTTTACCCACCACAAACTCTTTCTAAGAAAATCCAAGAGACTATCGCTGATTACACGAAACGTTTGGCTATCGGTCTTAACTGTATCGGTATGATGAACATTCAGTTCGTTATTAAGGATGAAACGGTCTATGTTATCGAGGTTAACCCACGTGCCAGCCGTACAGTACCATTCTTGTCTAAGGTGACTGATATCCCAATGGCTCAAGTTGCTACAAACTTGATCCTTGGCAAATCATTGGCTGAGCAAGGTTACAAAGACGGCCTTTACCCAGAAAGCAACCATGTTCATGTCAAAGCACCAGTCTTCTCATTCACAAAATTGGCTAAGGTAGATAGCCTCCTTGGACCTGAAATGAAATCAACTGGTGAAGTTATGGGTACAGATGCGACTCTTGAAAAAGCGCTCTATAAAGCCTTTGAAGCATCTTACCTCCACTTGCCAACCTTTGGTAACGTCATCTTTACTATTCACGATGATACCAAAGAAGAAGCCCTTGACTTGGCTCGTCGTTTCGATGCTATCGGTTATGGTATCTACGCAACTGAAGGAACAGCTAAGTTCTTGAATGAACACGGGGTTCACGCAACGCTTGTTAACAAGTTGGGTGAAAACGATGACAATGACATTCCAGCCCTCGTTCGTACAGGTAAAGCACAAGCTATTATCAATACAGTT
>DBFVHV010000298.1:0-2159 GCA_048524165.1 Streptococcus sp. | reverse complement strand
CCAATCAATGCAGGCAATAAAAAACTCATTATCTTTTCTGCCTTTGCGACGACCACTAACTATCTCTATAAACATATTAGCCAATATGTACTAGATAAATACGGACTTCATACGGCACAAATTTCAGGTACAAAAGGATTTGAAACAACGCTAAAAACAAGCCATCGAGACCTTAATTCCCTTTTGACCTATTTTTCACCACAATCAAAAGATAGGAATCTCCTATTTCCGGATGATCAAAGAGAGATTGATGTCTTGATTGCAACAGATGTTATTTCTGAAGGACAAAACCTGCAGGATGCAGACATGATGGTCAATTATGATATCCATTGGAATCCTGTTCGGATCATTCAACGCTTTGGCCGCGTGGATCGAATTGGTAGCAAAAATAAGTTTATTCAGCTTGTAAACTTTTGGCCAAATATCGAGTTAGATGAGTATATCGATCTTAAATCTCGTGTTGAATCACGCATGAAAATATCCGTTCTCACATCTACCGCAGATGATAATGTTCTTTCTAGTGAAGAGATAGAAGACAATAACTATCGGAAGAAACAACTAGAGCGTCTTAGAAATGAAGTTGTCGACTTAGAAGAGATGAGTGAAGGGATATCCATCATGGATCTAGGATTGGAAGACTATCGAATGGATCTTCTGAAGTATCTCGACAGCCATCCTGAATTGGAAAAAGTACCAAAAGGACTGCAAGCTATCTTGTCAGTTGAGAATAAGGAAGCAGAAGGAGCAATCTTTGTTTTAAAAAATAAAGACGAACTTAGAGGTAAGAATCAGAAGAATCAACTTCATCCATATTATATTCTCTATGTAAATAGTGCAGGTGATTTAGTCGTTTCTCCAGAAGAGAGCAAGAAGATTTTAGACCTATTGGGGAGTCTATGCCGTGGCAAGACGCAACCATTGCAATCTCTGGTGAATCAGTATAACCGACAAACAAAGGACGGAAAAGAGATGTCAGGATATTCTAAGCTATTACAGCAGGCTATTGAGCAACTGATGGAACAAGATCAACTGTCTACTATGGATGCACTCTTCAATTTTGGAACGGTTAATTTGATGAATACCAGCATTGAAGGGATGGATGATTTTGAACTGATTTGTTTCTTTGCCCTGCTAAAAGGAGAGAGTTATGATACAGTTTCCTGATTATACTTGTTTGCCAACTCCTCATGTTCTCTACAGACCCCACAAAAAGGGCAATAGTGATTTCTTTGATAACCTAGCTCTGAGCAAACAGGAAAAGCAAGAATTACGAGAACAGATTCAACTTATTCAAATTACCCACCAGATAGATTCGCAAACAACCAATATTCCTGAGGGAAATATCGTTAAGCAGATCATGGTCTTAGAAATTCACCTCAACCAGCAAGAGTTCACAACCAGTTTGCTAGAAAAACTAGATGAACGACTTGGTCTTTATACAGTCTTTGTTCTTAAATTTCCCTCGGAAAAGGGTGAACTCTTGATTCATTACAAGGAAGCTCTTGCACAAGAAAAAGATGGAAGACATTTCAAAATTGTCCGCCGTTTCCGTACACAAGAGGATTGTCAGATCCAATTTGAAGGCAATGACTTAGACCAAGTCTATGAAATGTTGATTAAGGAAACAGGAAAAGACCAGCTTCAAAATAAGTTGGGCGATAACCTGAAAGAGTCGGTTGATCTGACAGAACAACTAGAAAAATTGGAGAAGCAAGCTCAACGTCTTAAGAAGCAAATGTATGCAGAAAAATCGATGAGAAAGCAGATGGAAGTAAAGAAAGCCTACCAAGCAGTTCTCAAGCAGATTCAAGAATTAAAATAGAGATTACTTGTATACTATAGACAAGTACACAGAAACCATTATAAGAAAGGTTACATATGACTACAGAACAACACAAAGGCGAACATACCGGCCTCGATCTTTTAAAAGTAGGCTCCAAAGATGTTTTCACAGATAATATTTCCAAAATTGGGCAACTCTTTCCAGAAGTCTTGACAGAAAAAAGGGATGAATACGGCAAATTACGTCCAGCTATTGACTTTGAGAAACTGAAACAGTTTTTATCAGAGGAAATTGTGGATGGCCGAGAGTCCTATGAGTTTACCTGGGTTGGAAAACGTGAAGCCATCGCAGAAGCTGGACGACCAACAACTAAAAC
>DBFVHV010000297.1:0-5535 GCA_048524165.1 Streptococcus sp. | reverse complement strand
ATTTCCTGACCACTTTCAATGAAAAGAACTAAGGCAGAAATCAAGAAGGGATAGCCTAAGAAAGCAGGATCTAAGAACTGAGAAATTAAACTAAAAACTACTGTCAGAATGGCAAAGTGTTTAGCTAGTTTCTTAGCTCCCTTGTAATCTGCAAAATACATCAAAAGTAAGATATTCACGTTACCAACGGCATATAAACCATACGCTAGACAAAGTGTCAAAAAGTAACCTTGCATTTGATTGTTAAAACCAATTGGCAAGTAAGTCAGAGCCACACTTCCGAAAAACATAATGAAAATAGTCGCTAGCAGTTGTTTCCAAAAGACATACTTGAGCTCATTACTCATAACATCAAGCATATGGGTTTCGGCTTCCTGGATATCCGAAAGGCTTCCCTCTTCATTGTAGAGACTAAAATAACGTCGGAAATGTGGATAGAAGGAAACCTCTACAGACATAACAAAATTAAGCGTTGATACCAAGGTCGTTAAGTAGGCTAACATGGCTGGTACGTCGTAAACAGGTGCCGTACGGAAAAAACCATCAAAGCTCTTACTAATTGGCCCAAACCAGTTAATGATGATATGGGCAAAAAGAGCCACTAGCATGTATATCCCAGTCTTTGCCAGGTCAGAAAAATAATCAAACCATTTTAAAAACTCAAAGGACATTTTGAGATTAGATGGAAAATAATCATGGATAAGGCGAACCATCCAAAACATCATACCAGCATAACCCAAACAAACACTAAAGAAGATACCATTTTTTTGATGTAGAAAAATACTAAGAAAACCTGCAACAAGAGTTACTCCAATTGCCAAAAAGAATCCTTTAATAATCTCTCTATAAGACTTAATAGCTGTCAAATAGGTAATCACGTTCCAAACTAGACAGAGTTCACCAAAGAGTAAAACTCCCATAGCGACTTCTGCTAAACTGTGACTAGCTAAGGCTAAGTATAGGGCATACAATGGTGACCCAACAATAAGCATTAAAGAACTTGACGCATAGAAGGAAGGAATAATGGCCTCAAACTTCTTCTCATAGAGCATATCCGCAACAAAACGAGTTACCACCAGTGAAAAGAGACTGGTAATCACAAGTGAAAAGATAATAGCGTAGGTTAAGTTCGAAAGAATATAATCTCGCTCATTTTCACTGATACCTGCTACCATTGTTAAAACAACAACGCCAACTGTCAGTAATATCCCCAAAAGCATAGGACCTGTATAAACGATACCGGCATAAGCGTAGGCCTTCTGTTTTGAGAAGAGACTGTCCTCATTATAAATTTTACGTAATTCAAATCCTATACCTGCCATTAAAGAGCCACCTCCTCATACAAGCGACGGTACTGACCAATCATTTGCGGATATTGATAAATAGCTTCAACACGCTTACGCGCAATCTCCCCCATTTTAAGACGTCTATCGGAATCAAGTGACATTTTCTTCATAGCTTCCGCAAGAGGTCCAGTACATGTAGGTGGCGCACAAAATCCAGCAATACCTAGATTATCGTCCTCGCGACCTTCTAACAACTCTCGACAACATCCAACATCTGTCGTTACACATGGTCGACTAGCTGCCATTGATTCTAAAACAGAAAGTGGCAGACCTTCAGATAGGCTGGTCAAAAGTGTAAAATCAATTTTCTTCATATATTTTCGAATATTAACACGACCAGTGAATAAGAGTTGATCTCCTAAATTCATCTTGTCAGCCAAACTATAACATTCATCCGCATAATCTTGATCATCCACACCACCCATGATATGCAGACGAACATTAGGAACTTGCTGGGCCAATTCGTAGAATGAATACAACATGGTTTTAATATCTTTGATTGGTGCCAAACGAACAACAGCTCCAATATCAATCCAACCGTCAGGTTCTTTCAAAGGAATCTGAGAAAAAGCATCGTAGTCAATACCATTTGAAATAACAAGACATTTTGCTGGATCGCACCCCATATCAATCTGAATTTCCTTGGCCTTAGTAAAGAGGCTCGTAATTTTTTCAGCATTCTGATAAATTGCATCTGACAACATGTAAAAGAAACGTACCCACTGATTTCGCATAGTAGGTAAAACCCACTTGGCACGAAGTAACTCTTCCTCACGTTCACGCGTATAAATTCCATGTTCCGTCAAGAACAAAGGTTTGTCATAGGTCAAACTTCCCAAAGTTGCAAGAATACCACCATAACCTGTAGAGATTGAGTGATAAACATCTGCTTCAGGAGGTGGACACGATAAAATATTTAAAAGCGGAAACAGCATGGAACGAATAGTGTGAAAAACATCTGAGAAAGATAGCTGCGTATAGCGCTCACTACATAGCTCTTTCAAGACTTGAAAAAAAACTTCACTAGTCAATAAGTCGTTAGGCACGACCTTGCCTTCCTGCAAAAGTTTAAACAAGACTTTCCAATCAGGTTGCTGACAAAAAACCATATCCTTAAGCGCCTGTTTTTCCTCTTCCGTAAATTGATGTGGCTCTAAGTCATTTTCTTTGTCCGGTACAACATAGTCCAAAAAGACTTCATGCACTTCTACAACATTTTCAGGAAGTTCATAAACAAACTTTCCCTTCTGCTCGTGCGTTGCCCCCACAACCCAAAGAACAAATTCATGTTCCTTCATTTCAGTAATATATTGATGCATCCAAGTAGAGACACCTCCGTGAACATACGGATAGGACCCTTCAAGAATTAAACATATTTTCATCGGCATATTCCCCTATCTGCCTTATTTTAAAGTGATGGTGACTGACTTATTTGTAGCCTCCAATAGGTAAAGATTTCCAGTTAAATGGGTTACCTTACCATTTTTTACCTTATTAACCTCATTTTGATTTAAACGAATCATAAGGTAAGCATGATCGTGAAAATTCTCAAGATCAATCTTCAAGGTATCTTTGGTATATTTTTGAGAAACTTTTAAAATACCATAACGCTGGACAGCTCCTGCCAACTCTGAACCTGTCAGATTTCTAAGTGAAGGTGCCATATTGTGGACCCAACTGACTTCCTTATCTAAGGCCTCATACATCTTAGCCCATCCCAATTCAGCACCACGATCGACATCAAGAACATCATCTGGATGAAGGAAATGGTTGTTAACATAGTGCATATTCATCTCAGAAAAGACTGTCATTTGAGAAAAATCATCCCATACAGCACCAGAAACCGTACGTGGCTCTTCAATCATACCATCAGGCGACACCTGAAACTCCTGAGAGTAAGTGAAGTCCCCTGGGAAATAGTTACTTGAGATAGCCTTGATTTCTGGAAAATCCTTAACAATGACTTCTCGTCCTTCTTTAGAAAGAATGTTTGATGGCGGTACATAGACTGATTTTTGCGCCTTAGGAAAAAGTTGATTGACAAATCGTATCAACTCACTTAGGCTAGCCTTCATAGCAGCCTTGTCCTTCCAAGTCTTATAGCTAGAATACACATCACCATAATTAACAGATGATGGACTCAAGGGTTGGTGATTATAACCATGATAGCCAAGCTCACCACCATTAGCCAAAAGTGAATTTCCGAAATATTTGAAACGGTCTAAATCATTTTGTTGAACAATTTTTCCATCTGTCTGAGCTTCATAGTTTTCAATAACTACACCTGTATGAACAATACCATATTTGTCATGCAATTTAAGAAGGTCAGGCCACCAGACATTGGTATAAAATTCTGACACAGACATGTCGTAGTCACGTTTGACGAAACGACCATCTCCAGCAGGAACAGGTGATGGGAAATCATCTATATAGTAAGTTGAACCATTAATCACTGGATAAACAGTTGCTTCAGTCAAAAGGCTGTATGAAGCAGCATAGATACCACGTACATTTCGCTCATAAATTCCGAAGTTATCAACGACGAACTTCCCTTTTCCATAAGCCTTTTCCCAAATCAAAGGTGTATGTGATTCATCCGTGGTTTTCGCATAAACTTTAGCATCTTCTTCGAGAGAGACTTTTCGAGCTGACTCAAAGGGTTCTTCAATGGTGTAATTACGTCCACCACCAATCATGAAATCAGGATCCACATAGATTTCCTTAACTTCATCCATCTCATAGTTTGAATAACTTACACCGATGCTATGGTCAATAGAATCAAGATTACTCTCTTTACCCATGGTCACAGCAAAAAGTGTTTGTCCACCTTTTTCAGTCCAATCCATAAGTGGCTGAACCTGATCTTCCATGCGAGAAAGGTCCGTTACAAGAACGACTACTTTTTTATAATCTGAAAGCGAATAGGACTCATGTTTAGCGACATCGACCAACTGAGCTCCCATGCGCATATCTTTTAGAATTTGATCAAACTGTTTCCAAGCTCTTTGGCTCGTATCGTTTTCACTATCATAAAGAACCAGTGTGTCCTTATCTAAATGTTTAACCACTGATGCCGTCGATGGCACCTTACCTGTCAAATAGGCTTCCTTATCATTAGTGGAATACCATTCCCCCAGTTTTTGGACAAAAAGTCCCAAAGCCAGACATAAGATAATGCCAACCCCCAACAGGGTTTCTTTACGAATACCATTTTTTTTACCTAATTTCATGCCATCACCTCTTTTCCTTGCCAGAAGTTCAAGAGATCTTGCTTGTCCTTAGATAACACAACTTGTTTTCCTTGCATCTCACGAATCATGTTCTTAAATTCAGCAAATTGTCCTGTTTGATAATAATATTCTAAATACAAATAATAAACATCATCAGCATTGGATTTGATAGAAAGCTGTGTCAGATGCCTCTGTGCCAGATCATAAAATCCAAGTGTCAATTCATTATGGATGACCCTAACTAAGTCTTTAGCAGTCGTTCCATGACTAAGCTTCTGTAAGAGGCGCTCCTCATACTCTTTGCGAAGTAAGCCTTCCATCTGTTTACTAAGAAGTCCCTTAGAAAGGTAATCTTCCATAAAGTCACAATACTCACTTAAGAGATCTAAGTCAGGTGTTCCCTCTTCGAAACGTTTCTCCAAGACGCTCAACTTCTCATCATATTGACTTGAAATTTCTGAAATAAAGGTAGTTGCATAATGGACAATTTCACTATCCTCATTTAAACGAGCCAAATAGAGCAAATCCATAAAATGAGATGGGTCGTCGTTAGCCAATCCCATCAATTGTTGACGAGCTTCCTTAGCCTTATTCAAATAGAGAGATTCTTCAAGAGGAACGATGTCTTCTTCAACCAATTCCTTAGGACGTTGAAAATCATCGATATTTCCAAAATCAATAGTCAAATCTTTAATTTTGCCACCAACTGCTGCTTCTTGACCACGACGGTGTCTACCAGGATTTGGCTTAGAAATCATATGAATCAGACCGGCACCAAAGAAAGGTAAAGCAATTGGGAAAATCAAGTAAAAAATGGTTAAATCTGATCTGCCACTAACAATGGCTTTATAGACAAGTGCTATAGATAGGAAGTAACAAACCGTTAAAATACTAGTAATTAGGACTGGAATCATTGTGCAACCCTCCCTTGATGACTAGCTTGTTCAAGAAGTTCTGCC
>DBFVHV010000296.1:0-4746 GCA_048524165.1 Streptococcus sp. | reverse complement strand
GAAATCGTTAATGTGTTGACAGAAATGGGATTTGAAGTTGAAGCATCTCACCATGAGGTTGCGGTTGGACAACACGAAATCGACTTTAAATATGCTGATGTTTTAAAAGCTTGTGATAATATCCAAATTTTCAAATTGGTTGTTAAGACAATCGCTCGTAAACACGGTCTATACGCTACATTTATGGCGAAACCTAAATATGGTATTGCTGGTAGTGGTATGCACTGTAACATGTCTCTCTTCACTGAAGAAGGAAATGCTTTCTTTGACCCAGAGGATCCACGTGGTATGCAATTGTCTCAAGACGCCTATTACTTCCTTGGTGGTTTGATGAAACATGCATATAACTATACTGCAATTATTAACCCAACAGTTAACTCTTACAAACGTTTGGTTCCTGGGTATGAAGCTCCTGTATATATTGCATGGGCAGGTAGCAACCGTTCACCATTGATCCGCGTTCCTGCTTCTCGTGGTATGGGTACACGCTTGGAATTGCGTTCAGTAGATCCAATGGCAAACCCATACTTGGCATTGGCTGTTCTTTTGGAAGCGGGACTTGATGGTATCATTAACAAGATTGAAGCTCCAGATCCAGTTGAAACAAACATCTACTCAATGTCTCCAGAAGAACGTAAAGAGGCTGGCATCATTGATTTGCCATCAACACTACGTAATGCTCTTAAAGCATTGGAAACAGATGAAGTGGTTCGTCAAGCGTTGGGTAATCATATCTATACAAACTTCCTTGATGCGAAACGTATGGAGTGGGCAAGTTATGCTACTTTCGTTTCACAATGGGAAATTGATAACTACTTAGATCTTTATTAATAAAATAATTTGAAAATCAGGGATTACCTGGTTTTCTTTTTGTTTAAAAAGAGTTTATTAAGTTCTTGGATAAATTACGTACTTTTAACAGACTTGTTTGTTTTTGTCATATTTCTTTATTCTCTCTTAATCACATTAAAATATCGGGATGTTAAACTAATCTCATATTAATTTTTTCAGGGGGAAATATGAAAACAACAAAGAAAGCTGCCTTAGCAGCAGCCTCAAGTGCATTATTGCTCGGTTTTACAGTCGCTCAAACAGCTAATGCTGATTCTTATACTGTTCAAAATGGGGACTCGTTCTTCTCTATTGCTAGCCAGTATGGTGTAGATCCATATCAATTAGCTGCTGAAAATGGCATGACTATCTGGTCAACAATCGTTCCTGGTGGAACTTTGGATGTTTCAGGGACTGCCACAGCAGCTGAAGATACAGCTGAAATTTCTTATTCAGAGGTAACAGCTACTGATACTGATACAGATACCACGTGGAATCGTTATCCAGTCGGTCAATGTACATGGGGTGTTAAAGAAATTGCGCCATGGGCAAGTAACTGGTGGGGTAATGGTGGCGATTGGGCAGGAAGCGCTGCTAGCCAAGGTTATGCTGTTGGTTCAACACCTGTAACAGGATCAATCGTATGTTGGACTGATGGTGGTTATGGACACGTTGGTTATGTTACACAAGTTGGTCAAGATGGTCAGATTCAAATTTTGGAGTCGAACTACAATAACCAACAACATATTGATAACTATCGTGGCTGGTTTGATCCACAAAATTCAACGACACCAGGTTCTGTATCTTACATTTATCCAGGTGCATAAAAGGAATAGAAGCGCTCATTATAGCGCTTTTTTTTACTTACTGAAGATTTGTATCGTACTAAAAAATGGCAGCTGTTAGGCTACCATTTTTATTTGGTTCTATAATTTCTGTAGTGGGTAAAACCACTGTAGAGATTATAGAGCTTTTTGAGTGTACACAAAAAGTCCCATAAGAACTATAATGAAAAGCGACCAAACTATCATTAGGAAGAACTTATGAGACTTATTAAGAATACCACAGAATTAATCGGAATTAAAGACCAAAATATCAAGATTTCACTTGTTTTTGAAACTAACACTCATATCGAGATTCAAGCAAAACTTGATTACCCTGCACCATCATGTCCTCATTGCCATGGAAAGATGATCAAGTACGACTTTCAAAAGCCTTCTAAAATCCCTCTTCTCGAGCAAGCGGGAACTTCAACACTACTACGTCTGAAGAAACGTCGCTTCCAGTGTAAAAATTGTAGGAGAGTCACGGTAGCTAAGACATCAATCGTTGAGAAAAACTGCCAAATCTCCAATCTAGTCCGGCAAAAAGTTGCACAGCTCCTTACTGAAAAGGTGTCACTAACAGATATTGCCAGAAGACTTCGTGTGTCGACATCCACTGTCTATCGTAAGCTTGACCAGTTTACTTTCAAGGAGCATTATGACAAGCTCCCAGCTGTTATGTCTTGGGATGAGTTTGGGTTCAAGAAAGGTGAACTCGCTTTTGTGGCGCAAAACTATGAGACCAACAAACTCATAACCATCCTTGATAATCGCCGTCAAACCACGATTCGAAACCACTTTTTGAAGTCCCCATTGAAAGTTCGACAAAAGGTACAGTTTATTACAATGGATATGTCAGGAGCCTATATCCCACTAGCTCGCAGACTTTTCCCAAACGCCGAAATCATTATTGATCGTTTCCACATCATCCAGCACCTTGGTCGAGCCTTTTTAAAGACAAGAATTGCCATTATGAACCAGTTTGATAAGAAATCACTCCCCTACCAAGCCTTGAAAAATCACTGGCGACTCTTCCAAAAGGACAGCCGTAAGTTATCTCTCAGCTCTTTTTATTCAAAGACTTTCCGCCAAACTTTAGCACCACATGAAGTCGTTGAGAAGACATTGGTCTTTTCAGAAGAGCTCACCAACTACTATACTCTTTACCAGCTTTTACTTTTTCACTTTCGGGAGAAAAGAGTAGATGAGTTTTTTGAGCTCATTCAAGAAAACTTAAACGTCGTCAATCGTTATTTTCAAACTGTCTTTAAGACTTTTCTTAGACACAAACAATACATCAAGAATGCGCTAGAAACAAACTATTCAAACGCAAAACTCGAAGCGACTAACAAGTTGATTAAAGACATCAAACGGTTGGGCTTCGGTTTTAGAAACTTCATCAACTTTAAGAAGCGTGTCTTCATCACTCTGAATATACAAAAAGAGAAGACCTATCTGGTCCTCTCTAGATGTTAGCTTTTCGTCACCCACTACAGTTGACAAACATACTAAGATTAGTAGTGAAGAAATCTCCGACGGGAGAGAGTACTCACTACTTTTTCTTTATGTTAAAGTAGTGGTGTCTTGTAAAGTCGTAGGGCTCTATGGCGCTAGACGTCGCTTGACAAACTGGCAAGACACCTTGTTTTAGGTGGAGTTTGATCAAAGTATGTAGGACGCTAAACGTCGCGTATTGAAAATAAAATCACTAAAACATGGAATTATTCAAGACAAAAGAGGTAATGTCATGCGTGCAGTATTTGGAATTGATGTCAGTAAAACAAGTTCTGAGGTGGCCATTTTAGTCAACGGTGAGAAGGTTCATAGCTACACCATACTCAATGATGCCATTGGATTCAATCGCCTGTTGGGCGACTTGAAAACTGTTCATAACCCTGAGATTATATTTGAGGCTACAGGCGTCTATTCTCGACGTCTTCAAGCCTTTCTTGAGGAATATAGTTACGCTTACACACGGCTAAATCCACTGGAAGCTAAGAAGCAATTGGACAGTCTGCGAGTTCGTAAAACAGATAAAATTGACGCTGAAAAGTTGGCTAAATCTCAGCTTGTGCACAATCGTAAACCAACTTACGTGCAGGAAGAAGTTTATCAACACTTGCGTGATTTAAGCCGTTTCTATCAAAATATGACAGAAGATCTTGTTCGAACTAAAAACCGTCTACACAAGGTCCTACAAGTCACCTTTCCTGAATTGGAAAATCTATTATCCACACCTACTGGAGAACAATATTGGAACTTAGTGATGGCTTTTCCATGCAAAGAGTTTGTATTAAGCCTATCTCAAAGTAACTTGTGTGAGGTTATCCGTCAATCTACCTCCAAACGCATCTCTAAAAAGCGTATTGCTTACCTGACTGATAAACTTATAAAACTCGCTAAACAATCTTTTTGTGCGGTCAAGAAAACCTCCCCAATGCTTGAAGAGGTTCGTTACTATGCTCAAGAATTGCTTCGTCTTTCTGAACGCAGACAAGTTGTCTTAAACGACATGGTAGCTCTAGCTCAGCCTTTACCAGAGTATGACATCTTACGGTCAATTCCTGGAATCGCAGAAACCACAGCGACATCTATCATTGGCGAGTTGGGAGATATTCGTCGCTTTCAGTCTACCAATCAAATCAACGCTTTTATTGGCATTGACCTGAAACACTACGAATCTGGGAACTTTCTCGCCAAGGAACACATCACTAAACGAGGTAATCCCTATGCCAGAAAAATCTTGTTCAAGTGCATTCACAACATCGCTTCAGCTAGTCATACCAATCCCTGCCATATCGCTGACTTTTATGAGAAACGAAAAAGACAATCGACAATAGCTTCAACTAAGCCACATACGATTGCCTCTATACATCGTCTCATTCGAACAATGTATTACCTCATTACGCATAACAAACTTTACGATTACTCTCTGACCCAAAATCGATAAGGCTGTTTATGCCGTATTATTGTAACACCTTGTTTCAAAAAATACCAGATGAGGTGTTTTTTTAGCATGCCCATTTATGAATCAAAAAGTGTTAAAAATAAGACAGTAACCTCAGAATAGCTACTGTCTTATCTCTTTTTT
>DBFVHV010000295.1:0-7889 GCA_048524165.1 Streptococcus sp. | reverse complement strand
ATTAGAACGAGCTATTGTAGACTATATTGATTATTACAACAACAAACGCATTAAGGTAAAATTAAAAGGATTTAGCCCTGTGCAATACAGAACTAAATCCTTTGGATAAATTAATTGTCTAACTTTTTGGGGTCAGTACATGAATCCAAAGGAGCTTTTTTATGCTTAAATTTTTGACCATGTTTTTGGTAGGAATAGGAGCAATAAAGGATAGATTTCCAAACGTCCAGCAATCATAGCAAATCCCATGATAAGCTTAGACAAAGGACTGAAAATAGCGAAGCTATCAGTTGTTCCAAGTAAAGGTCCAATATTGTTAAATGTTGAAGCAGCAGCACTTGTCACAATCAAGAAATTTTGATTATCTAAGGACAGGATTGTAACTAGACTTAGTATGATCAACACATATACAGCCAAATATTTAAGAACGCTATGCTGTGTTTCTTTATCAAGAACACTTCCATTAATGTGTAGAGATAGGATACGGTTAGGATAGAGACTAGCCAAGGTCTGATTACGTGCAATTTTAGCAATAATCATAGCACGGATAACCTTGAAACCACCGGCTGTAGAACCCGCTGACCCCCCGATAAACATCAGGAGAAGTAGGATATACTGAGAAAATAATGGCCATTTAGTAATATCTGTTAGACCAAATCCCGTGGTTGTGATGATGTTTGACACTTCAAAGAATGAGTATTTAAACGAGTCAGCTAAACTGTGGTATATCCCAAAAATATTGAGGATGATTAAACCTGTTGAGACTGCAACAATTGTAAGATAGGTACGTAGCTCCTCATCTTGGAAGAAGAATTTGACTTTGCGAAGCAAAATATAGAAATAAAGGTTGAAGTTAACTCCAAAGAGAAGGGTACCAACTGTAACCACATAGGTAATCAAGTCGCTATGATAGTGAGCGATAGAGTCATTATAGACTGCAAAACCACCTGTACCAGCACCTCCCATCGCAATGACAATACTATCAAAGAGTGGCATGCCACAAATCCATAGAATCATAGCAAAAATCACAAACATGCCCAGATAGATGATGTACAAAATCTGAGCTGTATTTTTGAGCTTGGCAACGACCTTACCAAAGACTGGACCAGGCACCTCTGCACGCATAACCTCATGGTGACCATTTTTACTGTTGTTCATGATGGCTAGAGCAAAGACCAGCACCCCCATCCCTCCAATTAGGTGAGCGAAGCTTCGCCAGAAGAGGAGAGAGTGGGTCAAGACCCCAGTATCTGTGAGAATAGTAGCCCCTGTAGTTGTGAAACCTGAGCTCATTTCGAAGAAGGCATCGATGACACTTGGGATTTGCCCGGCAAAAACAAACGGTAATCCCCCAAAGAAGGACCAAAGTACCCAACAGAGGGCTACAATGAGCATTCCTTCTTTGGTGTAAATGTGGTAGTTCTTAGGTTTAAAGAGAGTACCAAGCACTCCGATAAAAAGGAGGATTGCCATGGTCCCCAAAATGCTGGCAAATACCTTGGCGTCTTCTTGATAAATAAGAGCCACGATGAGAGGTACAACTAAGAGCCCAGCTTCAATGAGGAGCAGTTTAGAAATAAGAAAACGGACAATAGATCGATTCATGGCAGCTTACCTCTTCAACAAGTCGTAAATGTGGGTTACGTTTTGCAAGAGAGTAACGACCACGATTTTATCACCAATTGCCAATGTATCTTCTCCAGTTGGGAAGATGGCTTTCCCATTACGGATGATAGCAGCAATAAGGACACCATGAGCGAATTTAAGTTCAGAAAGTTTCTTCCCAGCGATTTTATTTTTTTCCTTAATTTGGAATTGTAAGGTCTCGATACGGCCATTAGCTACGTGGTGAAGCGCGTCAAGACTAGAATCTTTGGCGTTATAGCGACCACGAACAAAGTGCATTACGGTATCAACAGCAATACTCTTAGGAGTGACAATTGTTGTTGTCTCACGTGTATCGACAATCTCTAAAAGACTGGTACGGTTGACCTTGGTAATATTTTTGTGGATACCAAGACTTTCAAGGAACATAGAGGTGATGATATTTTCCTCATCTACTCCAGTTAGAGTAGCAACAGCATCATAACTAGCTGCGCTCTCTTCAAGAAGAAGGTCTTTAGCAGTACCATCCCCTAAGATAACGGAAACTTCAGGGAATACTTGACTAAAGGTTTGCGCACGGTCCATTTTCTGTTCAATCAATTTGACCTTAATACGGTTGTTTTTCAAGATATTTAGTAAGTAGTAGGAGATACGTCCCGCACCGATCAACAAAAGTTTTTTGATGCTTTTTGGTTTAATATAACTGTGGAAAAGTGCCATGTCAACACGTTTCCCAGTTACATAGATTTTATCCCCAGCTTGCATGGTAGCATTCCCGTCTGGAATGATGAGGTCGCCTTGACGATCAATCGTACAAACCAAGATGTTACCGAATTTCTTACGAAATTGTTCCATTGTCATACCGGACAATTGGCTCGTTTCAGTGACCCTAAATGCCATAAGGATAACCCGTCCATTAGCAAAGGTTTCAACTGATAGAGCGTTTGGAAATTCAACGGTATTGGCAATATAGCGAGCTGTTAAAAGTTCAGGGTTAACTACTAATGAGAATCCGAGGAAGTTTTTGTCTTTGAAATAAGTATTAGAATATTCTGGGTTACGTACACGAACGATAGTTTCTTTTGCACCCATTTGTTTTGCCAGAACTGCTGATATCATGTTTACTTCATCTTTATCAGTCATGGCGATAAAGACATCGCAGTTGTTAACCTCGGCTTGTTCCAAAATCTTGAAATTTGCCCCATTTCCAGCAAAGCCCATAACATCGTAGCGTTTAGTGATGCGTTTGAGGACCTCTTCCTTTTCTTCAATTAAAATAACGTCGTGCTTCTCATCAACAAGAGAACGACAGAGTGCTGTACCGACTTTACCAGCACCTACGACAATAATACGCATGAGTTACCTCCAAATAATCATTACTATGATACTCTATTTTGGCCGAAAAATCATCCTTTTCAGCCAGCTTTATAGGTTATTCCTGTAAAAAAGGTGATGAAGTTAAAAATATTAATTTTTTTCTACTAATAGTGTTGACTTTTATAGCTAAAGTGCTAAAATATACTCAATGATTCGTTATTTTAAATCTAACCTGTCATGATTTAAGCTAATGAATGTCCACAACCATGTCGTCTGCTGAGCTTGACTCCGGGCGACATGGTATTTTTTATGTCTAGGAGAAGTCAGATGTCACGTAATCATATTGTCTTGTTTGAACCCCGTATTCCACAAAACACTGGAAATATTGCGCGTACCTGCGCAGCAACCAATAGCCCCCTCCATATCATCCGACCTATGGGATTCCCAATTGATGACAAGAAGATGAAGCGTGCAGGTCTGGACTATTGGGATAAACTTGACATCACTTATTATGACAATTTAGCTGATTTTATGTCTAAAAATCATGCTGGTCGATTGCATCTAGTAACGAAGTTTGCGGATAAGACTTATTCAGAAGAGGCCTATGCTGATGGTGAGGATCACTATTTTATGTTTGGTCGTGAGGATACAGGCCTACCTGAGGACTTTATGCGTGAGCATCCTGAAAAAGCTATTCGTATTCCTATGAATGATGAACATGTCCGTAGTCTTAATGTCTCAAATACGGTTTGCATGATTGTTTATGAAGCCCTTCGCCAGCAACAGTTTGAGGGGTTGGAGCTGAGTCACCGCTACCAGCATGATAAATTAAAATAGATACTTCATGTTGTCTTAAAAGAATAAGTATAGTTATTGACTATCAACAAATTAGAAATCCATAAATTAAGAACCTTGTCACCAAGTTTTTTTTATGTTATCCTTAAGGGGTCTTCAGGGCAGGGTGAAACTCCCGACCGGCGGTGATTCTTTGGATAAGTCCGCGAGCGCAAGCTGATGAGGTGTAATTCCTCAACCGACAGTATAGTCTGGATGGAAGAAGACCAGTCTTTTTGCGTAGGCTTTTTTTGGCATAGGCAAATCCATTGGGAACTTCTTTCAAATTGTTAAAATTTGGAGGAATTTTTTTATGACAAACACACGTAAATTGGCTTACATTGCCATTTTATCTGCAGTTTCATTCTTGTTGCTTTATTTTTCATTTCCATTGATTCCAGCAGCAGACTTTTTGAAGGTTGATTTTTCAATCCTTCCTGTTCTTATTGCCTTGGTTATCTTTGATTTTAAGAGTGCCATTGGTGTTCTCTTGCTTCGTTCATTGTTGAAGCTCTTGCTAAACAATGGTGGACCAGGATCAATGATTGGACTTCCTATGAATTTTGTTGCTCTAGGCGTCTTTGTTTGGGGCCTAAGCTATTTTTGGAAGAAAAATCAAACAAGCAAGAATTATATTCTTGGTTCTGTTGTAGGAACTGTCTTGCTTACAGTTGTTATGGTTATTCTTAACTATATTTATGCAGTACCACTCTATGCTAAATTTGCCAACTTTGATATTGCGCAATTTATAGGTCTCTATAAATACCTTTTCGCTATGGTAGTACCTTTCAATTTACTTGAAGGTTTGATTTTTGCGCTAGCCTTTGCCTTGATTTATGCTCCACTTAAGTCTATTCTAGTAAAATTATAAATATGAAACACAAACACACACATTATACTTACGCTTCTTTTGCCTTATTGTTATTTGTTGCTCTCGGTTATATGGTTAAGTTCTATCCTGAAGCCTTGACAGGATTTGATAGCAACATTCAAACTTGGGTTCGAGGAGGATTACCAGCAGGATTGACACGCTTTTTTAAAACTATTACCATGCTTGGGAATACGCCTGTACAGGCTATTATTGCAATCGTAGCAGTCATCTTGCTTTATCTACGTCAGTATAAATCAGAAGCTATCTTTGTGGGAGCCAGTGGGCTTCTCGCTAGTATCTTGATTGTAAGTTTGAAGTATATTTATCAGCGTCAGCGCCCATCAATTACGCATTTAGTGCATGCTAGTGGTTATTCTTTCCCTAGTGGTCATTCTTTGGGAACTTTTATGATTCTTGGAGCAATTGCCATTGTCCTTGTTCAGCGTTTGGAGAAAAAAGAATCTAAAATAGTAGTTTATGCTATTACTGGGCTTCTGATTTTCCTTGTTGGACTTTCGCGTATTTATGTGGGTGTTCATTATCCAACAGATGTTTTAGCTGGCTTTACCCTAGCGTTTGGCTTGCTTAATGCGATTTATCCAACTTATGACCGCATTCGCTTTGAATGGCGATTCCAAAGTAAACAGAAATAAAAAAACATGTAGTTTTGAACTGCATGTTTTTTGATACAAAGGAAGGTCTTTCCTATATAAAATGTATAAAAATAGCTTATTTTCACTATTGTTCTGTTAAAAATGCATTAACTGTATATTAATTATATTATAATTATGATATAATGTTTTTAAAATTTCGAAATAAAGGAGTGTCTCTTGAACATAAAAGACAGCATTGGACTAAGAATCAAAACTGAGCGTGAACGCCAGCAAATGTCACGTGAAGTGCTATGTTTAGATGGTGCGGAATTGACTGTTCGTCAGTTAATTCGCATTGAAAAAGGGGAGTCGCTCCCGTCTTTGGATAAATTATCTTATATTGCAAAACGTCTAGGAAAAAATATGACCGATTTATTGGATCATGATAATATTACTATCCCTGACGAATACTACGAGATGAAGAATCGTCTGATTAAGTTTCCAACGTATAGAAATCCAGAAAGAATAAAGGCTAAACTTGCCTTAATTGAGGAGGTTTATGAGAAATTCTTTGAACTTCTCCCAGAAGAAGAATTGTTAACTCTAGATATTTTGGAAAATATTTTGAGTTTTACTAGTTGGGAAGAGAGTCCTAAAGTTGAGGAGATATATGAAGACTTATTTGAACAAGTCAAAAGGAAGAGGAAATTCTCAACTAACGATTTATTAGTTATTGACTACTATTTCTTCCATCTTTATGGAAGAAAACAGTATGATAAAAAACTTTTTGAAAGAATCGTAAAGAGAGTATTAAATCAGGAAATTTGGACAGACGATGTCTATAATATTGTTTTATTTAATGATTTGATGGCTATCGCTGCTTTGAAGATTTTTCACAATTCCTTCTCAGACTTCTTAACAGTTGTGGATAAAGCCTTAGCTGTTATAGAAAAATCACAATTTTATAGTTATAAACCTAGTGTTTTTGTTCTCAAAGCCAAATATGAACTTCTTCATAAAGGAAACAAGAAAGAGGCTGCAGAAAATTACGATAAGGCCATAATGTTTGCTTCCGTTTTAGAAGACTCGGTGCTAGAAGAAAGTATAAAGGCAGGTAAAGCGGCAGATGGTTTATAGAAATGGTGGTGACATAAATGTCACTACTTTTTTAATGGTTAAATGTTTACTATAGAAACATAACTAACAGTTAAAAGGAGTTTTATTTTGAAAAAACTAAAATTATTTACACTATTCTCACTACTTATCACTATCTTGCCTTATTTTGCAGGTTGTCTTTAATAAGGAGTCACCATGTCAAAATATCCATATATTTCACAGGTTGATCAGCGTGATTGTGGTGTCGCTGCCTTGGCCATGATTCTTAAACACTATGGTTCATCTTATAGTTTAGCTTATTTGCGAGAGTTGGCTCAGACTTCTCGTGAAGGTACTTCTGCGCTTGGTTTGGTGGAAGCGGCCAAGCAGTTGGGTCTTGAAACTCAGGCTATTCGTGCGGATTTAGACTTGTTTAAACAAGAAAACCTATCTTATCCTTTTATTGTACATGTGGTTAAAGAAGGTGGGCTGCAACATTATTATACGGTGTTTGATCAAATCAAGGGGCAACTCATCATAGGTGATCCAGATCCTAGCAAGAAGGTCATTAAAATGCCTCTAGAGGAGTTTGAAAAGGAGTGGACGGGCGTTGCTCTCTTTTTTGTACCAGGAAAAACCTACATTAAATATAAGCAAGAGGTACCTGGACTTCTTTCATTTTTACCAATCTTGTTTCGCCGTAAGGGGTTGATTACAGTTATTGTCTTACTGAGTTTTTTGGTGACCCTTGTTAATATTATTGGTTCTTATTATTTGCAGTCTATTATAGACCGCTTGATTCCTCAAGAAGACTATTCTCTTCTGACCATGATTTCTCTCGGTCTGTGCATCGCTTATCTAGCCCAACAAGTCTTCACTTTTTTCAAAGATTATCTTCTACATCGATTGGGTAATTACTTGTCCATTTCTGTCATCCTTCCTTATATTAAGCATGTCCTTTCTTTGCCCATTAGTTTCTTCAGTTCACGTCGTACTGGTGAAATCACGTCACGTTTTGGAGATGCCAATACCATTATCGATGCCCTAGCTTCAACAATCTTATCGATTTTCCTAGATGTAACCATTGTGATAACTTTAGCTGTGGCTCTTATTTTACAAAACCCTTCTCTTTTTTTGATGACTTTAACGGTAGTTCCTCTTTATATTTTGATTATTCTGGCCTTTTATAAGCTTTTTGAGAAGGAAAATTATCAGATGATGGAGGCTAACAGTCAAGTTAATACCGCTGTTATTGACGATTTGCGCGGCATTGAAACTTTAAAATCTTTAAGAGTTGAAAAGAGACGTTACCAGGAAATTGAGGTGAAATTCCACGACTACTTGAAAAAATCCTTGTCTAAGGCCAAGTGGCAATTAACCCAGGATGGCTTAAAAACAGGGATTCAGTTAGTTTTCAATGTCTTTATCTTATGGTATGGGGCACAATTGGTTATGGAAGGGCGACTATCTGCTGGTCAGTTGATTACCTATAATATGTTGCTAAATTATTTTACGACTCCTTTAATTAATATTATCAATCTTCAATCTAAGATTCAGCAAGCCAAGGTAGCCAA
>DBFVHV010000294.1:0-2068 GCA_048524165.1 Streptococcus sp. | reverse complement strand
AACCTGACCAGCTACGTGAACACGGTATTCGTGCCGTCTTGGTCGATTTGGACAATACCTTGATTGCTTGGAACAACCCTGATGGGACTCCTGAGCTACGTGCTTGGTTGGATGAGATGACAGAGGCTGACATTCCAGTGGTTGTGGTCTCTAACAATAAATATGAACGTGTTGAACGTGCGGTTGCCAATTTCCATGTGGATTTCGTGAGTCGTGCCATGAAGCCTTTCACTAAAGGCATTAATGAAGCGATTGAGCGTTATCACTTTAACCGTGAAGAGGTTGTAATGGTGGGTGACCAGCTCATGACTGACATTAGGGCCAGCCACCGAGCAGGTATTCGCTCGATTTTGGTTAAGCCATTGGTGAAGTCTGACTCTTGGGTGACCAAGTTTAACCGTTGGCGTGAACGTCGCATGTGGAAAAAGATTGAAAAAGCATATGGTCCAATGACCTTTAACAAAGGAATTTAATGGAAGAATTATTTTGTATTGGGTGTGGAGCCCAAATTCAAACAGAAGATAAAGAAAAAGCAGGTTTCACGCCTGCTAGCTCTATTAAAAAGGCCGAAGAAACAGGTGAGCTTTACTGCCAGCGCTGTTTCCGTCTTCGTCATTACAATGAGATTGTGGATGTCCACATCACGGATGATGAATTTTTAAAATTGCTTCATGAAGTTGGTGATAGTGATGCCCTCGTTGTCAATGTTGTTGATATTTTCGATTTTAATGGATCAATCATCCCAGGCTTGTCACGCTTTGTTTCGGGTAATGATGTGCTCTTAGTTGGAAATAAAAAGGATATCCTACCTAAATCCGTTAAAGATGGTAAGGTGACTCAATGGTTGACAGAACGTGCCCACGAAGAAGGGATGCGTCCGGTGGATGTCATGTTGACATCTGCTCAAAATCATCATGCCATTAAAGAGCTAATCCAACGTATTGAAGATCTCCGTAAGGGTCGTGATGTCTATGTTGTTGGTGTTACGAATGTTGGTAAATCAACCTTAATCAATGCCATTATCAAAGAAATTACTGGTGATAAAGATGTTATCACAACCTCTCGTTTCCCAGGAACGACCCTTGATAAGATTGAAATCCCATTAGATGACGGTAGCTATATTTTTGATACACCAGGAATTATTCACCGACACCAGATGGCGCACTATCTGTCAGCTAAGGACCTCAAGTACGTTAGTCCTAAGAAGGAAATCAAACCGAAGACTTATCAGTTAAATGCAGGCCAAACCCTATTTCTAGGTGGACTAGGACGATTTGACTTCATTGATGGGAATAAACAAGGTTTCACAGCCTTCTTTGACAATAATCTAAAGCTTCATCGTACCAAACTTGAAGGCGCAGATGCCTTTTATGACAAGCATGTTGGAAGTCTCCTTATGCCTCCTGGACCTAAGGAACTAGCTGATTTTCCAAAACTAGTCCGTCACGAGTTCACTGTCAAAGATAAGACAGACATTGTCTTCTCAGGACTAGGCTGGATTCGTGTCCAAGGAAAAGCAGACCAACCAACCATCGTTGCCGCTTGGGCACCAGAAGGCGTTGGTGTCGTCGTACGAAAAGCGATTATTTAAACTTAATTAAGTAGTTAAAAGGAATAAACATGTCATTAACATCAAAACAACGTGCCTTCCTCAAATCGGAAGCCCACACACTTAAACCTATTGTACAAATCGGGAAAAACGGTCTTAACGATCATATCAAAACTAGCGTTCGTAACGCCCTTGATGCCCGTGAGTTAATTAAGGTAACCCTTCTTCAAAATACTATGGAAGATATCCATGAAGTTGCTGAAATTTTGGAAGAAGAAATCGGCTGTGATACAGTCCTCAAGATTGGACGTATCTTGATTCTTTACAAGGAATCTGCTAAAAAAGAAAATCGTAAGTTGTCACCAAAGGTTAAAGCCATCCAAAAATAGTTGATGACGTTACTTGGTGAAGGACAAATTAAGGTATATAAATACTTTTAAAGCATTGAAGATGTTAAAAAATCATATAATGCTTGAATAAGAGGAGACGAACATGGCATTAGATCTTGTAACCCCGTTT
>DBFVHV010000293.1:0-2505 GCA_048524165.1 Streptococcus sp. | reverse complement strand
CCGTTTTGATATCGTTGTTTAAATTCTTCTGTTTTTGCCTGAAGTTCTTCATCTGAAAGAGCCGCCATTTCATCAGCATAGCTCTCAACTTTCTTGGCAGTTTTTTCTAGTCTTTTAATTTCGCCTTTATCATTTTCAATGATTTTGCGTAATATATTTGCCATCTTTTTTCCTTTCGACAGTCTTTATCTCCATATTTTACCACAAATGCCCCCTTTAAACAAGAAATCACACAAGGATTAACAAAGAAAAAAGCCCCAGTTTAAAGGCTTTCACAACGGATTAGCAAATAAACTAAAACTTTTTTATTAGATTCACTGAAAATAGCGACAATAACACTTTAAGGCTATTTCTCAGAGATTTCTTGATTCTCTAAGAAATCCTCAAAGTCATGTAAAAGATTTTCAAAGGCCTGTTCAAAGAAAGCTCTATCACTACTGCTATAAGCCTTCATGATCATAGGACTGGCCTCAAAATCCACATAAAATTCGTATTCCAGGACACCATTTTTCCAGTAAAATTTGATACTAGGAGAGGCTGTCTTTTCACCACACATACCAGGAATTGCCCGTTGCAAACCATAAATGTGGTCTCCATAGTCTTTCAAACGATAGTAGGCCCCCTCAAAATAGTATGATTTCCCAATTTCAACACGCTCAAAAAGAGCCGATAATACTTTTTCATTACTCATACTTAAGCCTCATTAGGATGACTGACAATCATCTCCAATTGTCCATCAATTTCCCAATCAATAACATTATTTGGAAGAAGGAAGTGATCACCTTTTTTTAGACAATAAATGCGTGAATCGACAGTCAAAGTCCCATTACCAGAAAGCACTGAACAGAGCAAATAAGGAGCTGATTGCTTGAAGTCAACTAATCCACTGAATTTCCATTTGTATACTGTGAAAAAAGCGTTTGATGTCAAACAAGTCGTCTCTAACTGCAAGGTCTTAATAGTTGCTGGAACTCTATTTTGGGGCTCCCCAAGATTCAGAACATCAAGAGACTGTTGGATGTGAAGCTCACGTTGATTGCCTTGAGCATCTCTACGATCAAAATCATATACACGATAAGTGGTGTCGCTAGATTGTTGTGTTTCTAGGATAAGGATACCTGGACCAATAGCATGCATGGTGCCGCTTGGTACAAAGAAAAAGTCACCTTTTTTTACAGGCGTTTTCGACAAGAGCCCATCCCAATCACCCGCTGCAATTAAAGCTGACAGCTCTTCCTTGGTTTGAACCTTGTGGCCATAGATAATTTCGGCACCCTCTTCGGCGTCAATAATATACCAACACTCCGTCTTTCCTAGCTCACCTTCATGCTCCATGCCATAGGCGTCGTCTGGATGTACCTGGACTGACAACCAGTCATTAGCATCCAAAATCTTGGTCAACAAAGGAAATACACTCGCCTTGGGGTGTCCAAAAAGTTCTGGTTTATCTTTGTAAAGTTCTGCTAGATGAAAACCAGCATACTTCCCGTTCTTGACGTAAGATACACCATTAGGATGGGCAGAGATTGCCCAGTATTCGCCAGTGTGTTCACTAGGAATATCATAACCAAACTCTGTCTTAAGTCGATTGCCTCCCCATATTTTTTCATGCATTGGCGAATCTAAAAATAAAGGTTCCATTACATCCTCCTGTATAGAGCAAAACGCCTTAAGATCATGTCTTAAAGCGATTTTACATATTTGGGTTATTTGCGTGAGTGTTTGTCAGCGACATCTTTGGCAAGTGCAAAATTACCAAGTGTCGCAGAGCCATTACCTGAAACAGCAGGTGTCACAATATACTCAGTCACGTCTGGCACTGGAAGGTAACCATTCAACAGAGCTGTGAATTTTTCACGGACACGGCGAAGCATGTGTTCTTGTCCCATAACACCACCCCCAAAGACGATAACCTCTGGGCGGTAGAGCACAGTTGCTTGGACAGCAGCTTGAGCAATGTAGTAAGCTTGAACATCCCAAACCTCAGAGTTTTGCTCAATCAATTCGCCACGAATACCCGTACGGGCTTCAAGTGATGGACCAGCAGCCAAACCTTCCAAACAGCCGCGGTGGAATGGACACGTTCCGTTAAATTCATTGGCAACATCACTTGGGTGAAGTGGTACATAAACGTGACCCGCCTCAGTATGACCTACACCACCAATGAATTCTCCATTTTGAATAGCACCAGCACCAATACCAGTTCCGATAGTGTAATAAACAAGGCTTTTAACACCTTTACGAACAAGTGTCTCACCATAAGCAGATGAATTCACATCAGTCGTAAAGTAGAAAGGAACATTAAATTCCTTAGCAATTAAACAAAGAAGGTCGATGTTTGACCAGTGTGGTTTTGGCGTTGAAGTTACAAAGCCGTATGTTTCTGAATTTGGATCAACATCAATCGGACCAAATGAACCAATAGCGATTCCTGCCAACTGATCTTCATAACGTTTGAAAAATTCAACCGTACGATCAATTGTTTCATAAGGTGTTGTTGTTGGG
>DBFVHV010000292.1:0-6024 GCA_048524165.1 Streptococcus sp. | reverse complement strand
AGAACCCAGGTGTGTCAGCAATCTTACCACCATGAACATCATAAAGGCTTACAGCCCTTGTTGTGTGACGACCACGACCTAGACTGTCCGAAATTTCACCTGTTTCTAAATTTAACTGCGGGGCAATACGATTTAGCAGAGTCGATTTTCCTACACCAGTCTGCCCCATGAAGACTGTGACTTTATCAGCCAAGAGAGGCAATAGTTCTTCCAAACTAAAGACAAAATCAAAACCAATTCGTTGATACTGTGTTTGAATAGTCTTCATATCCGAATCATCTTCAACCAAATCCATCTTAGAAATATAGATTACAGGTTTTATATGTTTATGCTCTAGTAAAACCAAAAAACGATCCAAAAGATTACTATTAAAATCTGGTTCCTTAGCAGACATAATAACCACAGCCTGATCGATATTGACAATGGGCGGACGCACTAGACTATTGATTCGTTGACCGATTTTAAGGATATACCCCTCTGAATTTTCCTCTGCCGAAAACTCAACAAAATCTCCAACATAAGGTGTTTGCCCTTTTTTTCTAAAATTTCCTCGTGCACGCGTCTGGTAAACAACACCATCATGCTCTACATAATAGAAACCTGCTAGTGCTTTGATAATTCTTCCTTGCAAGTGAACTCCTCATTCGTTTAATAGCCCTATTATACCACAAAACTACAAGCATTTCTGACCCAAAACAAGCACGGAGTACAATTCCTTTGGACTCCTTGAATTTTTACTAATTTGCAGTATAATAATCCTATCACTGCGGAGGTGGTGGAATGGCAGACACGCATGCTTCAGGCGCATGTGCTTTTTTCAAGCGTGAGGGTTCAACTCCCTTTCTCCGCATAGCTAAAATCCCACTGACATTCAGTGGGATTTTTAAATTATAGACCAGTTTCTCTCAAAGCATCTGAGAGACGTGCAAAATCAGAAATAGACAGTGCCTCTCCCCGAATAGAAGGTTTTATAGCTGCATTTTCCAAAGCCTGCTCAAGTTTGTTTTTAACTTCTTCAGACTTACCAAAATGACTTGTCAGATTATTCCAAAGCGTCTTGCGACGATGCACAAAACTAGCCTTTGATACACGGAAAAAGAAATCTTCGTCTTTAACTTCAACTAAAGGTTGCTTACGGCGTGTCATCTTCAAAATAGCCGAGTCAACATTAGGTGCTGGCACAAAAACTGTACGAGGGACAACGAATGCCACCTTGGCAGTCATATAATACTGCACAGCGATTGATAACGAACCATAGGACTTTGTATTGGGCTCAGCAGAAATACGATCTGCAACTTCTTTTTGCATCATAACAACAAATTCTGCAAAAGGGATCTTACTCTCAATCAAATGCATTAAAATTGGTGTCGTAATATAGTATGGCAAGTTAGCTACAACCTTGATTGGTAGATCTGGATTTTCAAATTCTTTGACACGTGTCTGTAAATCTGCCTTGAGAACGTCTTCGTTAATCACTTTAACATTATCATGATCATGCAAAGTGTCTTCCAAAATCGGAACCAATCGTTCATCAATTTCAAATGCCATAACTTCCGCAGCATTTTCAGCCAAGAATTCAGTTAATGCTCCAATACCTGGCCCAATTTCGATAACATTGACATTTTTATCAATCTCTGCCGTATCAACAATCTTTTGTAAAATATTTGTATCTGTTAAGAAGTTCTGTCCAAAAGACTTCTTAAAGGTAAAACCATGACGTTCAAGGACAGCCTTGGTCACGCTATAATCTGCAATTCTCATTTATTCTCTTTTCTTATTTTTAATATCAGGATTCTTGTTACTTTGATTCAAAATTAAATCAGATTCTTAATTATCTCAACTGCTAAAATAAACTATTTAGCAGCAACTATATAGACTCCTTAATGCTAAGAGCACTAGTAGCCCTAGTAATTCGACATGGCCTCTTCAAGATCTTCTAAAGTAATTCCAAACAATTCCAAACGTTTTAAAAGCTGCTTTCCATTGCAATAACCAATACGAAGCGCTTCCCCTAAATATTCTCGACGTTTACGGCTATCCGAGCCCATTAAAAGTCCTAACTTCATGAGATCTGATTTACTGATATCAAACTGATTATCATCATCGTAACTACCTAGGACTCCAGCCAGTGCCTTCTGAATATCTTCAAAATTTGCATGCTCGACTCCCAAAGAACGACCCTTTGTCTTAGATTTTGGACTTGCTTCACCACGGTTTAAAAAAGCATGCTTTGCTGTCGGAACAGCCTCCATGATAATTTTCCGGATACGTTCACCATTATAATCTGGATCTGTGAAAACAATCACTCCTCGTAATTCATTAAGCTTATCAATACGCTCTAAGTCATCCTCATTAATAGCAGAACCCCTAGTTTCATAGGTGTCCACCTCATAAAAACGTCTCAAATTTGCCGTATCATCCTTACCTTCTACGACGATAACTTCTTGAATTTTTATTTTACTCATTCAGACCAAAAACCTTCATCGCATTGTCATAAGTAACTCTTGCAACCTCTTCACTAGTTAAACCACGAAGCTCGGCAATCTTATCCACCACGTAACGTGTATACCCTGTACGATTTTCACGACCACGTTTTGGAACAGGTGCTAGATACGGTGCATCTGTTTCAACTAAAATTTTATCTAAAGGTAAGTACTGAGCAGCTTCTTGGACATCCAAAGCCTTCTTAAAAGTTACGACACCTGAAAATGAAATCATCATACCGAGATCAACAAATTTTCGAGCCATCTCCAGGGATCCTGAGTATGAGTGCATAATCCCACCACAAGGACCAACCCCAACTTCTTTAATGACCTCGTAAGTATCCTCAAGTGCGTCACGTGTGTGTACAACGAAAGGCAAATGGTGTTCCTTTGACAAGGCTATTTGACGCTTAAAGACCTCAATCTGAACCTCCTTAGAATCTTCCATCCAATAATAATCCAAGCCAATCTCACCAAGTGCCACTACGTTCGGATTTTCCAATTGTGATACAATCATATCCTCAATTTCCTGAGAATATGATCCTGCTTCTGTAGGATGCCATCCGATTGTACTATATAGCTGGTCGTATTGCTCTGATAGTGCTAAAGATTTCTTAATTGTCGCTTTATCAAAACCAACAATATTCATTTTGACAACACCAAGTTCAGCTGCAAAATCTATTTCTTCTTGTTCTTTTCCTGCAAAATTATCCACATTAAGATGGGTATGCGTATCAAAAATTTTAATCATAGGTCTATTATAACAAAAAGGAGCGAGCTTAGTGAACTGAACCCCAAAAGTTAGATTTTTTCTGTCTAACTTTTTGGGGCCAGTACTAAGCTCACCCACTTTTTCATTTTATTAAACAAAGAGTCGCATATATTCTCTCTTTGTACAACGATTCATTACAATATCCTGTCTATTTGCCTGACGAAGAATAGTCTCAGCCTCTTCATTTTCAAGACCAATCTGACTCCAAAATACCTTGGCGTCCGCTTCAAGGAAATCATAAGCAACATCTGGTAAATACTCACTACGTCTAAAAACATCAACAATATCTACTGAAAACGGGATGTCCTTAAGATAAGCATAAACATGCTCTCCTAGAAGCTTCTGACCTTCTAGTTTGGGATTTACTGGTATGATACGATAACCAGCAGCTTGTAGGAAATGCGCAACCTGATAAGATGCTGCCTCCTTACGATGAGATAGACCAACGATTGCAATAGTCTTTGCTGATTTTAAATAAAATTCTATAACCTCAGCACTAGGGTTTTGAAATGAATAAGACATTTGACTCTCCTCATAGTTCGAATAAACTAAACTCTCCCTAGATGGGATTGCGATGATTACTTAGCTAAGCTCTGCCACGATAGCTTTAATTTGTTCTTTTGTATGCACACCTGCAACTTGCTTAACAACCTCACCATCTTTTTTGAATAACAAAGTTGGGATGGACATAATTCCAAATTTTTGTGCTGTTTCTGGATTCTCATCAACATCAACCTTCACAATCTTTAGTTCATCTTCTGAAACTTCTTCAGAAAGTTGCTCAAGAATTGGTGCTTGCATCAAGCAAGGCCCACACCAAGTTGCCCAAAAATCAATCAAAACGAGTCCTTCAGCTGTTTCTTGTTCAAATGTAGCATCTGTTACTACTTGTGTCATTTAATCATCCTCCTAGACATTATAAAACTTTTGTAGACCTATTCTATATGATTCTAAAGTCCATTGCAAGAATTTGATACATACATAAGAATTTCTTATCAAATATTAGTCATTGCCTATCATAGACATCACTTGCCCATAGAATACCTTGGGAGTATAATAATAAATAAACTAAAAAATAGAAAAGAGTAAATATGGATAAAGATGCAATGATTACCTATCTCATAGGTGAACTAAAAAAAGAAAATCTAGAATTACATGATTTGATTATTCCAGAAGAACTTGAAGAAAAGCAGAAACTTCTAAGAGCCCTCTTCAATACACGTAAACCAATGGCAGCGTCCACTCAATTCTTGACCATCCAAGACCTTTACCTACAAGTTAGAAAGGGAGAACGAGGAATTGTACAACTCAACACTCTCCAGCCCATTCCTCAAGATAAGAGAATCTATCTCTGGAAAGGGGATATTACAAGACTGGAAGTAGATGCAATTGTAAATGCAGCAAATAAAACCTTACTTGGATGTATGAAACCACTTCATGATTGCGTTGACAATGCAATTCATACATATGCAGGGGTCCAGTTGCGTCAAGCTTGTTTCGAACTCATCTTAGAACAAGGATATGAAGAACCAGTAGGTATGGCTAAAATAACCCCAGCCTACAATCTCCCTTCTGCCTTTGTTATCCATACAGTTGGTCCAAAAATTGAAAACCAAGTAACACCAATTGATGAAGATCTTTTGATTAAATCGTATCTTTCAGTATTAGCACTAGCTGAAAAAAACAAGATAGAATCAATTGCCATACCATGTATATCAACTGGCGATTTCAATTTTCCAAAACAAAAAGCAGCAGAGATCGCAATCAAAACTGTAAAATCATTTATTGATCACTCTGATATTGTTAAAAAAGTTATTTTTAACGTCTTTGATGATGAAAATTTAAATATTTATCAAGAACTTCTTGCAGAATAAAAAAGAAAATCAATTTCGATTTTCTTTTTTATTTTAAAGTTGATTGTTCTTTTAACAAATTAAAAAAAGCAGGGTAATCATTTTTTAGATTAACAAAACTACCTTCTTTAGACAAAAAACTATGCTCAGAAACAGCTGTACAAACTAGAACACCATCTTGATTTATCATTCTATACAGAAAAGAAAGTTTAGCAGATTTAACACTTTTAACAGAAATCTCTATAAAAACCTGATCTGCGAAAGTTGTTGTAGCTTTATAATCACATGAAACAGAAATAACAGGAGAAATAATTCCCTCCTCTTCAATTTTTTCATAAGGCCACCCTATCTTCCTTAGAAAAAAAGTTCTGGCCTCTTCCATCCATCGAACATAATTTGAATGATGAGTAATGCCCATTCGATCTGTTTCATAATACTGGACCTCGTGTTTACAGATAAACATAAGAACCTCCAAAAAAATTAAGAAATAAAATCTAAAATGTCTTCCTCAGAGAGCGAAGAGTCACAGACAACCTTAGCAGCACCTTTTTCTGAAACAAAAAGTGCTGGCACAGTAGCAATACCATAGCGTTTACGTAAAGCCTGAATCTCTTTCAGTTCATCACTATTCTCACTATTAATGTAAAAAATATTAAGTTCAGATTTACGGACAACATTTGATAATTTCGGTTCAAAAAGCTGACAATACGGACACGAAGGACGACCAATAAACAAAATAAATTTCTCATCTGAAGCAATTTTCTGCTTAGCCGAAGAAACAGAAATGGGTGTAAAAGCCGATGCAAAATTTGACATAATAATACCTCTCGAATAAAAAATCTACTCATATAATATCTAAAAAATGGGTAATTAACAAGAAAATAAAACGAATAAAATAAAAAAGCTAGACAATGTC
>DBFVHV010000291.1:0-9679 GCA_048524165.1 Streptococcus sp. | reverse complement strand
ATTTACGTTATTTCTTACATCGTCATGATGTCTTGGAAGTTGGCTACACAGCTATTTTTGATTTGATTCAAGGCATTACAGATGAAGAGATGCGAAACCTTCAGGTGACAGATTTGGAATGGCCAGAAGGGGCTACCTTTGTTCACACACCATTTGCTATCGTGGTGCAATGCCAACACAAGCGTTATGCCGAGATTGAGTTTGGCTCAGAAGGCTTTATTGGCATGATTCGCTACTATAAGGATGAGCAAATCATTCGCGAAGACATCTACGATGACCGCGGTTTTATCTCAAGCAGTCTTTATTATGAAGGTGGACAACCAAGCTATCGAAACTATCTTAATGCCAAGGGAGTCTGGCAACTCTGTCATTTCTTTGATGGCCGTGGAATTGTAGCCAACCCTCGTACGGAAGGTCGTTTTAATAAGAGTTACTACGGTGAACTTTCAGAAGTTATCTGGGAATTTTTGACTAAATTCTTGGACGAAAAGGTAGAAGCAGAGGACCGTTTTGTTATTGCCTCAGATCTACGCCATAACAAGCACCTCTTTAAACATTTGCCAGCAGACAACACTAAGATTTTGACTTGGTTCGCAGAACGTAATCAGGACGATAGTATTGATACCTATGAAGCCTTTCTGCCGCAAGTGGACTTGTTGATTGCTGACCGTTACGATTACTTGGAGCAGCTTCAGGTTGCCTATCCAGAAGAGGCTAAGAAACTCAAACACATGGCTTCTTTCGATACCCGTTTGGCTTTGGGAACCAGTCAACGTGTCAAAGAGTCTAAGATTTTTTATCAGGTTGACTTTGACCAGTTGGATTTAGAGGCTATTTATCAGGTCTTGGCTTTTGTGGCTAAGTATCCTAAGACACAGGTTGAATTTGGAGCATTTAATGCCAATCCAGAGCAACTTGGTAGCCTGCAAAATCAAGTGGAAAAAATGATTGAAGAACGCTTGAGTCCAGATGCCTTTGAAGAGGTTGTTGAAAGTAGTGGTGCAGAAAATAAATTGGAAGAAAATAACGAAATCATAAGCCGATTTTCTTTCCAAGACCTGCGTGACGAGACTGCTCTTATCAAGTCACTTCAATTTACACGCCTTATTGTCGACTTGAGTAAGGAGCCTAATCGTTATACACAGATTGCCGGAATTAGTGCCGGTATTCCACAGATTAACCGTGTGGCGTCTGAGTATGTGACCCATCAAGAAAATGGTTATATCTTGAAGCACTTGTCTGATTTTGAAAAAGGGGCTTACTACTATTTGGGACAATTGAACAACTGGAACCGTTCCCTTATCTACTCGATTGAGAAAATTAAGGAAAACACGGGAGACCGTTTGGTACAAAAATGGGAAAATTGGTTGAAGGAGGAGCAGAATGACCAAGGATAATCGCCTGAAAATACTACAAGTTGGATCTTCTAACTGGTCAGAAAAACAGGAAATTCCTGAAAATATGAAATGGTACTATTGTAGTCTTGGTCAGATTGAGACCTTGCAAGAAACCATCGAAGAAGATGAAATCAAGGCTTTCACAGCGGTTATTGTGGACAGTCTTGCGGGTCTTGAGGAATTGATGGCTATTAAAGAATATTTGATTCCTCATACTATCTTCTTTGATCAAACCATAAAAGTGCCAGATGAGAGCCTTCTTCAGTTTTTGAAGGAAGTTTGCGCTGTCCCAACGGATTTTTCAAATCATGGTCAGTTGCTCTTTACCCTTTCCAAAGCGCTCTTTTCAGGGCAATACGGGGATAAGATGTTTCCATTCACTACCCAAGTTAACCCAAACTTCAGTGGTGAAGTGACCTATCATGGTTATGAAAATGTCATTTTAAAGGGCGACTATGGTCAAGAATTTAGTCCTGTCTTGGACTGGACCTATAATGTCAGAGCCAGCAAGGAAAACCCAATTGAGCTTTGGTTGGAGTTTGAAAAAGATGCTACCTGTGAGTGTCGCTTGATTCTCAATCTTCTGCCAGAAGGTTCGGTAGCAGGCATTTTCAAGACCTACATCGTTTCAGAAGAAGAAATGCGCAAAGGAGCCATTGTTCTTGATGAGGACAGGACCTTCCTTTTGTCAGCTAGCCTTGAAATGAAGGGAAAAGGTCAGATTACTATTGGTGGGCTTCACCAACGTTTGACGCGTTTCCAATTTGGGAAGTTTGTACTTGGCGGTGGGATTCTCCACGATAGCAAACGTCAGGAAATCAACTATTTCTTCTATCCTGGAGACTTCAAGCCACCTTTGTCTGTTTACTTCTCAGGTTTCCGTCCTGCCGAAGGTTTCGAAGGTTTCGGGATGATGAAGGCTATGGGAACTCCCTTCTTGCTCTTTTCAGATCCTCGCCTTCAGGGCGGAGCCTTTTACATGGGAACTGAAGAACTTGAAAATAGTATCAAGGATACCATCCAACATTACTTGGACTACCTAGGTTTTGACAATAGTCAGCTCATCCTTTCTGGGATGTCCATGGGAACCTTCCCATCTATGTACTATGGTGCGGACTTTGAACCTCATGCCATCATCATGTCTAAACCTCTAGCTAATGTCGGTACTATCGGTAATCGTGCCAGACTCTTGGCGCCAGAGGTGTTTCCAACAGGAATTGATGTCTTGCATTTGCAGACAGGACGTTTGGATAATGATGGTGTTGAGGCTCTTAATCAGAAGTTCTGGAATAAGTTTGAAAAAGCAGATTTTTCAAACACGACCTTTGGTCTTTCTTACATGAAAGACGAGGATATGGATCCAACGGCCTATGAGGATATTACCAAGTCCCTCTATTATTCAGGGGCAAAGATTCTCAGCAAGGGAACGTCAGGGCGACACAACGATGATTCAGCTACGGCGACAACTTGGTTTGTCAATTTTTACCGTATGATTTTAGAAAATGATTTTGGAAGAAAGGAGTAAGAATGTTCAGAAACAAGAAATCAGAAATCTTGTGGGGTTTAAACCACAAAGCTTACATGTATGGCTCAAAAATTGTTAAGCGCCAAGATGGTTCTGTACAATTTTACAATCCTTTGGTACCATCAGGAACGGAAATCCAGTCTTGGATGGCCATCCAAAACTATCAAGCTGCTCGTACCCAGCCTGCCCTCCCACTTTTGAAAAAAGGGCATAGCTATGACTTGACGGCTAATCTCGAAGCTGTACCAACAGGCTCAGTCTTTTTGAAAGTTAGCTTTTTGGACCGTTATGACAATGAGATCAAACAACTTATTGAAAAAAGTACTAATATGACTTTTATTTACCCTCATGAAGCTTATACCTATCGTATTTCCCTCTTGAGTGCTGGGGTCAAAGAGCTGGATTTCTACAGCTTAAAACTGGAAGAAACAGGAGAAGAACATGTTTAAACAACTGAATCCTATTCTCCCTGTTAAGGAGATACTCAAGGAAATTAACGGACTAGCCGATGAAATGGCAGGTCTGACGAACCTTGAGTTGAAAAATAAAACGCAAGAATTTAAGGAGCGTTTGGCTCAAGGAGAAAGCTTGGACGACCTCCTTCCAGAAGCCTTTGCGGTTGTTCGTGAAGCAGATAAGCGCGTGCTAGGCATGTTCCCTTATGATGTTCAGGTCATGGGAGGCATTGTCATGCACCAGGGCCATATTGCTGAGATGAATACGGGTGAGGGGAAGACTCTGACGGCAACCATGCCAGTCTACCTTAATGCCTTATCAGGTGAAGGTGCTATTCTCGTTACGACTAATGAATACTTAGCTATCCGTGACGCTGAGGAAATGGGTCAGGTCTATGAGTTCTTAGGTTTGACGATTGGTGTTCCCTGTGTTGAAGGAAGCAATGAGATGGATCCAGCAGAAAAGCGTGCTATCTACCAATCAGACATCGTTTACACGACCAATGCCAGTCTAGGATTTGACTATTTGATTGATAACCTTGCTTCTAACCAAGACGGGAAATACATGCGTCCCTTTAACTATGCCATTGTCGATGAGGTGGATTCTGTTCTACTGGATAGTGCTCAGACGCCCTTGATTATCTCTGGTGCGCCTCGTGTTCAGTCCAACTACTATGGAATGATGGATACGCTCATGACCACCTTGGTAGAGGGTGAGGATTATATCTTCAAAGAAGAAAAAGGGGAAGTTTGGTTGACCACTAAGGGTGCCAAGGCTGCTGAAAACTATCTTGGTATCGGCAACCTCTACGATGAGGAAAATAGCACCTTTGCCCGTCATTTGCTCTTTTCACTTCGTGCCCACTTGCTCTATAAAAAGGACAAGGACTACATCATTCGTGATGGCAAGAAGGGACCAGAAGTAGTGCTTCTTGACAAGTCAACAGGTCGTCTTTTGGAATTGACCAAGCTCCAAGGTGGACTCCACCAAGCTATCGAAGCCAAGGAATTAGTGGCCTTGTCACAAGAAACCAGAGCCATGGCTTCCATCACCTACCAAAGTCTCTTTAAAAAATTCCAGAAAATTTCAGGGATGACAGGGACTGGTAAGGTAGCAGAAAAAGAATTCCTAGACACCTACGGTATGAAGGTTATTCAAATTCCAACTAACCGTAAAAAACAACGTATCGACTACCCTGATAAGATTTATGCGACCCTACCAGAGAAGGTCTTCGCTTCTTTAGAGTATGTTAAGCATTATCATGAAAAAGGCAACCCAATCTTGATTTTCGTTGGTTCAGTTGAAATGTCAGAGCTTTATTCTTCTCTGCTTTTGCGTGAAGGGATTGCTCATAATCTCTTGAATGCCAACAATGCTCCACGTGAGGCAGAGATGATTGCTGAGTCTGGACAAATGGGTGCCGTAACAGTTGCGACCTCAATGGCTGGACGTGGAACAGATATCAAGCTCGGTAAGGGTGTAGCTGAACTTGGTGGTTTGGTCGTTATCGGTACCGAACGTATGGAAAGTCAGCGTATTGATTTGCAAATCCGTGGCCGTTCTGGACGTCAGGGTGATCCTGGTATGTCTAAGTTCTTTGTCTCACTTGAAGATGACGTGATTAAGAAATACGGTCCATCATGGGTTCACCGTACCTACAAAGAATATGCCATTAATGATCACATTGAGCCTAAGGAACTGACCGGTCGCAAGTATCGTAAATTGGTTGAAAAAGCCCAAGAGGCTAGTGAAAGTTCTGGTCGTACTTCACGTCGTCAGACGCTTGAATTTGCAGAAAGTATGAACATCCAACGTGAGATGATTTATGCTCAACGTGATCGTCTCATCTACCACAATCAAGGTTTGGAAACTGTTATCGACGAGGTTCTTGACGATTTCATCGACCAAGCCATGGCTGAGGAAGATTTCTCAAAAGCGGAAAATCTTTACCATTTTATCTTGCGTAATATCAGCTTCCGCATCAATGAGATTCCTAAGGATTTGGACCTCAACAATCGTGAGGAAGTCTTGGAACTTATCTACCAGTTTGCTTACCGTGAACTTGATGCTAAAAAGCAGGAGTTGAAAACCAAGGAACTTAACGAGTATTTCCAACGCCTATCCATGCTTAAGGCTGTGGATGATAACTGGGTGGAGCAGGTAGACTATCTGCAACAACTCCAAATGGCTATTGGTAGCCAACAACTCAGTCAAAAGAACCCTATTGTCGAATATTACCAAGAGGCTTACAAGGGCTTTGAAGCCATGAAACGTCAAATCAGAAAGGATATGGTACGTAATCTTCTCCTCAGTCAGGTGCAAGTCACTAAAAAAGGAGATATTATCAGCCATTTCCCATAAAATAAGGAAATTATGACAGTATATAACATTAATTTAGGAATAGGTTGGGCCAGCAGTGGTGTCGAATATGCCCAGGCCTATCGGGCCAAGATTTTCAGGGAAATGGGACAAGAGGCAAAATTTGTCTTTATGGACCTCATCCTTGGAGATAATATCGAGCATATGACAAGCAAGATTGGTTTTTCAGACGATGAAATCATATGGCTCCATAACTATTTTACAGATATTAAGATTGCGCCATCAACCATCAGCCTGGCAGAAATTGAAGCTATTTTACCTGCCAACCCTGAGCGCAAGGAAGTAGCTGGTCGCCTCATTCGTTACCATTATCCGCAGGATGATATGGTCGTAGCATGTAACCTTCGTGCCACTGATGATGGTGCTGTGGAAACGGTCAGCTATTTTGTCAATGACAAGCTCTTGCGTAAGGATTTTTACTCTTACACCCGTTATTGCAGTGAGTATTATGCGCCTAAGGACAATCAAGCCAAGGTTTACCAACGTCGTTTTTATAACGAAGATGGCTCGACTGCCTATGACATGATTGTAGGAGACAATAATCAGGATATCTATCGTTTCCCTGATCAGGTCCTTTATGGCAAGCAAGAATTTCTTCGCTATTTCTTCAAACGCCTGGCCCTAACTAAGGATGATGTGGTCATCTTGGACCGTGAAACTGGTATTGGTCAGCTAGTCTTTGAAGAAGCGCAAGCTGCTCGCCTAGGTGTTGTTGTCCACGCTGAGCATTTTAGCGTCAATCAAACAGACGATGACTATATTCTCTGGAACAATTATTACGAGTACCAGTTTACCAATGCGGACAAGGTTGATTTCTTTATCGTGGCGACAGACCGTCAGAAGGAAATCCTTCAAGAGCAGTTCCGTCACTACACCAATCATGATCCCAAAATTTACACCATTCCAGTTGGAAGTCTGCCTGAATTGATTGGACAGGACAAGCCACGTAAGCCATTCTCAATGATTACGGCCTCACGTTTGGCTCAGGAAAAACACATTGACTGGTTGGTTCGTGCAGTTATCGAGGTTCATAAGATTCTACCAGACATCACCTTTGATATTTATGGTAGTGGTGGGATGGATGCCAAGTTGCGTGAGATTATTGCTGAAGGGCAAGCAGGAGACTACATCCGTCTCATGGGGCATGCTGATTTGACTGATATTTATAGCCAGTACGAAGTCTATCTGACAGCTTCAACCAGCGAAGGTTTTGGACTTACCCTTATGGAGGCGGTTGGTTCAGGTCTTCCTATGATTGGTTTTGACGTCCCTTATGGAAATCAAACCTTTATCGAAGACGGGGGCAACGGCTACCTCCTTCCTGTCGCTGAAAATCATGTTGTGGATGTCATCACCAAGTCCTATAAGGATGCCATTGTCCGTCTCTATGAAGAAGGCAATATCGAAGCCATGCGCCAAAAATCTTACGACCTTGCCAAAGGTTTCTTGACCAGTCAAGTCAAGGCTGCATGGAAACAGTTACTTGAGGAGGTGCGCTCATGATATTCTTATGTGATTACTACAATCAAGCCAGTAAGGATTTGGCTTACTCTCTTCAGGTAGCAGGATATGATGCCACAACAGTTGTCATCAATCCAGATGGTTTCCTCCCTCAAGGTGCCCTCTCTCCTTTCACCTATTATGTGGAAGAAGAAGTGGAAGTAGGCAGACCACGCTTTTTCAACCAAGTTCCTGTGCCAACCTTTTGGGAAATCTCAGGGAATAATCAGATGGCGCGTGTGTCTAATCTCACTGAAGAACGTGCTCGAATCACCTTCCCAGAGGGGAGCAAGGCTCGTATCGTAAAAAGTGTCGAATGGTTGGACAAGACAGGTAAAATTCGCCAAGTGGACCACTACAACAAATACGGTTTCTGCTTTGCCAAAACCACTCATGATGAGAATGGTCAGGCAGTCTTTACCAGCTACCAAACCAAAGAAGGTGACGAGCGCATTTTGGAGAATCATCTCACTGGTGATATTCTCTTGACCTTACCAGGCCAATCCCTACGTCGTTTCGCCAACCGTACCGAATTTGTCAAAGCCTTTTTGGCTCAGGTCTTTGGCGACATCGACCACATTATATTTAATAGTTTGGCGACACCTTTCATTGTCTCATGGACTATGGAAAATAAGGGTGCCACTGATGTGCTAGTCTGGCAAGAACCTATTGGAGATATCCTTCCTGGTAATATGAATGGTATCTTGGAGGATAATTCAGCCAGAGCTAATGCCATCCTCATTCCTGATAAGGCGACTTATGAAAAAGCCTTGACCTTGGTGCCTGAGGACAAACATCATAAAGTCTTGTCTCTTGGTTATGCTTATGACTTCAAGGGGAATCAAGGAAACTCTCGTAATGCTTTTGTTGCAACTAATTCAGACCAAATTGAGCGATTGGAAGCCTTGGTTGAGTCGCTACCTGATGTGACCTTCCAGATTGCGGCTGTTACTGAGATGTCTCCAAGATTGCTTTCAATGATGCGTTACTCTAACGTTGTTCTCCATCCTAACGCTAGTCACAAGCAGTTGGACAAGCTCTATCAGGAGTCTGACCTCTACTTGGATATCAACCATCATAATGAATTGTACAAGGCAACACGAACAGCCTTTGAACACCAGTTGTTGATTTTGGCCTTTTCAGAAACAGCGCATGGATCTGTTTATACAGCACCGGAGCATATCTATGCCAGTCAGGACTATCCAGCTATGGTTGCCAAAATTAAGCAGGTTCTAGGCGATTGCCAAGCCATGCAAGAAGCTATGCAAGCTCAAAAAGCTCAAGCCAATACTCTGACTGCTTCTGAGTTGGCGGACCGCTTACAATCACTTTTAGGAGGAAATCATGTCTAAAAAAGATTTATTCTACGGTGACGTTGAAGGCCGTATGGAAGAACTCAAGCAAAAGCCTATTACAAAGGAAAAAGAAACTAGAGGAGAGAAGATTAACAAGAGCTTTTCAATCATGCTCGGACTTGTTATCATCATCGGTTTAATCTTCACCCTCATTGGTTTGTTGAGGTAGGTCTATGATGTTAGTATTAATGGTTCTAGCAGTGATTCTTTCGGTTGCCCTTATCGTCCTAGTGACCATCCAACCACGTCAAACGCAGATTTTTTCAACGGATGCCACTAGTAATATCGGTAAACCAAGTTATTGGTCTAGCCAACCGATTCGAAAAATGTTGACCTTGGCTATTAGCTTAGCCCTCTTTGTCCTCTTACTTATTTTTATGATTGTCTCTTATAAGTAGAGGATTTTCTACCATGTAACAGAAAGAAGTATGTCATGCGCGTACATTTTACAAATTTATTTGGCCAGTCCTCACGTAGTGTGGCCTTGATTGCCCAAAATGATACCATGAAGATTGTCAAGGACCTTGGTGCTAATGAACTGGGGATTTACTTCTATGATAGTAGCCAAGAGCCAGCTGGGGAATTGAATGCTCGTCTTGATGGGATTGTAGCAGGAGTGAGTGTTGGAGATATCGTTTTCTTCCAGTCACCATCATGGAATGGCAGTGAATGGGATAGCCGATTACTTAGTAAGTTCAAGGCTGTTAATGCAAAGACCGTTATGTTTATCCATGATATACCACCCCTCATGTTTGATAGTAACTACTATCTTTTGCCTGCCTATATCGATATGTATAATCGATGTGATGTTGTCGTGGTTCCTTCTGAACAGATGCGTGATCGACTTATCAAAGAAGGTTTGACCGTTAAGAAAATTATTATTCAGAAACTCTGGGACCTACCTCATAGCCTAGATTTACATCAACCAAGCTTCCAAAAGAAGATGATTTTTGCTGGGAATCCAACACGTTTTCCCCACGTTCTAGACTGGAAACAAACAACCCCTCTCCATGTTTATGCGGACAAACAAGAAGATAAGGATTATTCCAAGGTTCAACTCGAAGGTT